>NZ_SLTL01000040.1:0-33992 GCF_014858585.1 Paenibacillus sp. 23TSA30-6
TAATCAGTTGTTGCTCCCTGTTGGGAAACCCACTCTTTTCATGCTATTAAGCACTTATAGAGTAACGTGTCGCACTGAAGTGGTAGCCTGTCTTGATCGCCACATTTTGGTAGCCTTCATGCGGGTGACTGCCGGGACGGACAGGCAAGGTAAACGGCTCCTGATTCCCTCTTGGCAGTCCGTCGATGCTCCCTAGTCCCGTCCAATAGGACAGTCCGCTATGCACCGGGCTTCCTTTGCGCTGTCGGAACACCCGCTCCCAATGGTAGTCGGCAATATCCGTGATATGAAAATCATACATCCGTCCGATGACCTCGATCTCTACCACATCATTGGCGACATGATGCGCGATATCCGTATTGGCATGACGCTGCTCAGTGAACCCGTCCGGTGCGTTTTCCGCAATAGTCCGAAACTCGACGGTATAATTCCCTTCATCCACCCATACAGGCAAATAGAAGTCTGTGTCCAGTTGCCTTACCGGAATGTCGATCCAGGTTCCATGCGGATAGAATTGAGTTTTCCCCTTGTCGTACACATCGAACGGAAATCGCACCTGCTTGGTTCGCACATATTTGGCATACTCCCGATCACCATAGCCGGGAATATTCAGATGCGGGCCCGCCGTTGAAATCGTCACGCGGAAAGGACGTTCCAGAATGAGCGCTGATCGACCTTTCGTCGGTTGGGTTTTCTGGTTGTGGGCCGCATCGTCTGACACACTTGAAAGATTCACCACGGGCGTATGGACGGTCACGGTGTTGATCCCTTGGATCGGCAAAATCTTATCTGCACCGCCATTGATATTTCCTTTGAGAATGGTATAGGTGATATCACCGCTACTAGGCGTATTGGGCTTATTTGTCTTGTGCTTTTCAATCACATGGCCCGGGCTGTAGAGGGTATCCGGCCCGATTTTTACGGGTTCAGGGATTTTGCCAGGAGTCGGGCCCTTTTCCTTGACACGCTGGTGGTCCATGATCGTTTGACCGTTGAATTTCACAGTATCGTTTTCCACTTCCACGTCTGGTGTAGCCTTCTGGGCCACAGGCTCCAGTGACCTTTGTTCATTGGGCACCTTAGGCATACTCTTGCCGCCATAAATATAAAGTGAACCCCCGTCGATGATGCCCGGATCTGGCCCCGGATAATAATTACCGTTGTTCGCTGATTCTAAAGCAGGAGGGGCATAATCCTTCGGCGGAATCGTAATACTACCTCCCGGCAGTGCATAGTTTCGTAGCTGCGCGTTCTTGATACCGTACACCTCAAGGTTGTCGATCGTCCAGTAAGAGTACGGTTTTACAATTTCGTATTTGTAATACTCCACGATTCTCATACGCAAGGTATCCGTAGGTCCTTCCCATTCCAGATCATAGGCACGCTTCAGCTTGACGTTGTAGGTGCACTCGCCTTTGAGCTGTTGAAAAGTGTTTTGAAACAGGTAATTTCGGGCCAGCACGTTTCCGTACAGGCTTTCAGAAGTTGGAATACCCTTGGCTACATCAAAACGTGACGCACCTCGTTGATCGGCTTTAATAACACCTGAAGCCATTGGGTCGAGGTATTTGTCCGACTGGCTACCGCTAGGCGTAGGTCGGGTGCATTTCGTGTCAGGAGGCGGCCCCTTCTCCTTATAATATAAGTAAGCTGTAAACTGCTTGAAGGAGCCGTTATAAGTAAATCCGGGTACATTTCCCGGCAAAATGTCTCCAATGAGCGGTTTACCCATAGTGCTTTTTTTGTAGCCAACATACTCATATCTGGGATCGGTTGGTGGGGTGAAATCATACGTTTCCCCAGATTGCAGCTCACCTTCAATTGGTGTAAATACGTTGTTAAGAGATTTTTCATCAGTAGTAAAATGCTTGACGATTAGATTGCTGTCCAGTTCGATTTTGAAGAGGATTGGCTGGTAGATACGCCAGGCTTCTACTTCTTTTGCGCAGTTCGGGCAGCTCTGAGCCTTGATGTTTTCAGCTTGAACTTGCGCATTCAGCCTTATACTTACCGTAATCGGAATGATGGTGGTATCCGTACCAATCCCTTGCTTCTGGAAGGGACGGATATCCGGATCATCTTTTGTGCCTTTACTTATGTGATCAGAATAGTCTTGATAAAGGTCAGACCGTGATTTTGTGAAATACTCCCTATTGTCACTAGCCGTGTACAGGCGAGCCGTTACATTCTTGATCTTGCGGCCTGGGAAATTAAATTTGTAGATGAATGTGGCTTCACCTTGCATGTTCTTTTCAGGTTGTTTTCCTCCATCTGTGACCCAAACCCCGGCGGTGTTCTTCCACATGTCGAAGTACATCATGCCGACAAAGTAACGATCATTCTTATCTGCATAGTAGGAAAGCGGTGTAATTTCTGTATCGGCTGACGCCTTGTTTGTGGGAAATGAAAAAGGTGGGAGCTGCAAGAATAGAAGTACCCCCACCAGCAATACGGCCAGAATGCGTTTCGTGTTCTTCATGTGCTTAATTGCTCTTCCACGGGTTAACCATCAAGGGAATGTAGCCATCACCTTGCAGGCGGAATCCAATGTACTCAATGTCTTGTAGCTTAAAAGATTTATAATTTTTAGTGCCCAAATAAAGCTCGTCAGCAGAGGAGTAAATTGGGTAATAGATCATCTTTGTTCCGTCTCCATTGTCTTGAGTCATTTCTCGCAACGGGGAACGAAGACGGGTATCCTTATTCTTAGTCATGTAGAAAACTCCACCTGCTGTGGACTTGGTTTTTACTCTCATTCTCAAGTAAGGCACACCATCAGAAGTTGTGTATGGCTCAACAGAATAAATATCCCGAAGCAGCTTGATAGGCAAGTCAGATTGCTTAAAAATCAATACTTTGTCATATGGCTTACCAAGATCATCTTTCAAAAGAGCGGGTATGGTACCAATCGTTTTTTTGTACGGTTCAATACTCACCGCCTGATGCCCCGTATCCTCCAGCGCAGCGATCTCCTTCTTCCCAATCCAAACCCAGCGGCTGACCTTGTCCCACTCTACCGTCTGACCCAAGCCTTCACTTACTAGCCGTAATGGTACAAAAGTACGGTTCTGCTTCAAAATAATCTTCGTCTCATATGTTTTACTCTGTCCATCCACGGTAGCCGTGTTCTGTCCCACCGTCATGTTGACCACATGCGCGTCATTCTTAATCGACACAGCCAACTGACCGCCTGTTTTCTCCCAGCCTACCTTAGCTCCCAGCGCTTCGGATACAAAACGAATAGGAACCATTACATAATCGTTATCATCCTGAAATGGTTTAGCATCCGGAAACTGTATTTTTTTCGCATTCAATAATACTTCAATCGGTTTGGAGCTACTTGCTGCTTCCGTCGTTGGAATTGTACTGGTTGCTCCCCAAAGCAACGTGACTGCGGTCAAACTCAACATCCATTTTTTCATACTCATCTCTCTATCCCCTTTGTCTGCTTAAACTATGAACTATGTACTATCAGCCCAAAGACCACGAATTTATCGCATCCCCACTTTCGGAAAATACTGGATACAACTTATATATTATATGGTTTCCCTATCACAAAATCTATAAGAAAAACTTCTAATATAAAGCATTCTAAAAAAACAGACTACATTGACCAAAGTTTTATTCCCCTAATATCAGGAGACTAATTCCTTCAAGTAGTTACATTTCCCAAAAATCTCAACAAAAAAGGGCTGCCTCTCCCCTGTAAGGAAGAAACAGCCCGTGTGCTTCACGCGCAAAAAACGATGAATATCTCAGTTCATACCCTAATGATTGTTCCAGCATCATCCAATATTTCTTATATCATAAATCATAACTGACTAAAAATCAAACGTTACTTTTTTCTCACGAAACATCTCAAATATCATTCATACACACCTGAACTGCCATCCTGATATAGCCGCTCATACACGTCCTGGTTAACCATTCTCAGTCCAAACAATCTGCGGATACGCTGTCCCGGCTTGGCTTTGAAGGTCACTGTCGCTTTATCCTTGCCCTCCAGATATGCAGCCGGAATGGCGGCATTTACGTTGTAAAACTTGTCGGCCTCATCGAAGCCTTCACTAAAATGATCCAGCGGATGACCGTTAATCAAAATATCAAAACCGCAGTTTGGCATTTCCAGCGTAGCTGTGTAGGTAATGACCAGCAGCATCGGAGCAGCCGGATCTGTATTCAGATCAAAAGAAAACCAGCCGTCAATGCCCGCATTCCGGTAAGGCCGATTGTTTACATATCCGGTGCGAGTCGAAGCATCTCCCTGGAAGTTATGATCCCGCTCCGGCTGCATTTCTCCGGGTTGGGCGAAGTCGATCGTGCACTGCTCCAGAATAGCCAGCTTTTCGCGTGCCGCCGTGTATTCCTTTTCTGTCTTCTGCCACGCTTCCGGTGTAAAAATGTCCCAATATACGGAATAGGTGCGGTCATGCATTTTATACAAAGGAGACAATTCCACATCCCGGGGGTGGCCTGCATCCAAAGTACGAAATGTGTTCGTTTTGCCCTCCACGGGTTGTATCCAGGCATCCAGCTCATCCGTTTTGGGAATGAATACCGGTGTGTACAGGAAATCCTTGGCCTTGGGATCAGCTATGGGACCGAGGTCCCCTGCCAGCACCAGCGGTCCATACATAACAGCCGCCCGGTCAGGGTTATCCGGCATCTGCTCCAGTCTCAGCGACATCGGAATCGTCACCTCTACAACATCGCCGTCAATCCACGTTCTGGCGATAGAGACGAAGCTGCCCGGTTCCGATACGACCGCTTGTTCCTTGCCATTTACGCGGATGGTGATCCCTTTTTCAGCCCAATAAGGATAGCGGACGAGCAGCATAAATTTGGCAGGTTGATCACATTGAATTTCCAGCGTCGTATGATCGGTATCCGGATAGGACGTGCTTTGTTTTAGCGTAACGCCTGTGTCTTTCCATTCCAGCGTGGAAGCAATGAACTGATTGACATACAGCTTATCGTGATCGTGAAAATAAATGCCGCTGCCGTAGCTCGCATGGTTTTCCATCCCTGTGCCAACGCAGCATGTAAAATCATCAAACTTGCTTTCAAAATGCTTGTGTCCACCCATCGCCAGCGACAGAAAATACGTTACACCCCCATGAACCGGGTCCTGAGAGGCCAAAATATGATTAAACAAACCCCGCTCATAAAAATCTGCCTCCTTGGCGGATACATTCCACTGAAACAGATGGCTGGTCAGCTTGAGCATATTATAGGTGTTGCACGTCTCTGTCGTATGCGGCCCGATGCGATCATTTAAACCACCCGGCGCTCCAAAATATTCTCCAAAGCTATTGCCGCCAATGACATACGAATGATGATCCACCACCCGATCCCAAAAAAACTCCACCGTCGCCCGGCGCTTCGTATCATTCGTCAGTTCATATTCCTTGGCAAGCCCGATCAGCTTCGGAATTTGCGTATTGGCGTGAATCCCCTGTAAACAATCCTCCTGCGAGCTAAGCGGGTCCAGCACCAGCTTGTGCCAGAAGCACTCAGCCAGCCGCAAGTAGCTTTCTTCCCCCGTATCCGCATACAAATCCGCTAATACCTCGTTCATGCCTCCATATTCACAAAACATCATTTGCTGCATCTGCTCATCACTCATCGGCTTCAAAATACCCCCGAGCCAGTCCGCCAGCTTGCGCTCTACTGCCAATGCCTTGTCACAGCCTGTCAAATGGTACGCATCACGCAGACCAGCGAACAACTTGTGCAATGTATAAAGGGGAGCCCAGGCACCATTCAGGTCAAAGCCCTTCGAACGAATATTTCCGGCAGACACTTCATCAAAAAGTTCCTTTCCCCCCGGAATGCCGGATACATACCCGTCACCATGCGCTTCTTGGCAAACGTCCAGCTCATCCGTAATATAATGTGCGATTTCTTTAAAACGGTCGTCGCCCGTCGAAGCATACATCATGGAGCAAGCGGACAAATAGTGTCCAAGTGTATGACCGGAAATAGACATGGCTTCCCAGCCTTCATATTGAGGCGCTTTGGGTGTAAGTCCGGCATATTCCCGAAAACGCGCCAACAAACGGTCGGGTTGAAGCTCCAGTAGATAGGATCGGTTCAGCTCCATCGCCTGTTTGAAGGGACCTTTAGCCAACACCACCTCGTTCAGTGCGAACGGTCTTGCTTTCATATGGGCCTTTGCTTTGAGCGTCATTTTCCGTTCCTCCTTTAAGGCGAATTAAGGATGTAAAAAAAGAAAGCGCGTATCTAGTACAGCCAGCCGTTAAGCCCCGCTGCCAGAGGTTTGCCCCCACTGCTGGTACAACTGCGTTCTCGCCTCTGTAATGCCGGGATGAAACTGGATCAGAGCGTTTTTTCGTGTAAAATGGACCTCACGGATCGCCTCCTGTATCCGTTGTTCCCCGTCGGCTCCGCTAAGGCCAGCGGCATGGATCATAGAGGCGGCGGCTAATCGCCCTTGAGCCATGGCGACCAGCCCGCTTTCGATGCCGGTAATATTTCCGGCAACATACAGTCCCTTGAGCGAGGTTTCCATTCGTTCACCATGCCGTGGAACATGCCCGCCCAACTCGGGGCTGTACACGAATTTGCACCCGGCTACCGCCGCCAGCTCGGCGAGCGGATACAATCCGCCGCTCAGCGCCACGAAGTCGGCGGGTTCGACGCGCTCGCTGCCGGGAATAGGCGAGCCGTCCGGTTTAACGTGGACCAGGGTCACAGATTCGACCCGGTCCTGCCCGTTGACGGACAGCACTGCCGTCCGCAAACGGATCGGGATATCCCACAGACGGAAACCTCTGTGGGGATAGCAGCGCGCGATGAGACCCTCCATCCGCATCGCTGCTGCCAGCTTGCCGCCTGCACGCATCCAGGCGGCGGGAGCCAACCCCGACAGCTGTAGCAGCAGCTTGGCGGAGGCTGTCGGATCTGCCGCCGTACCAGCCAGCGGATTGGCGCACGGCAGTGTAATCGCCGCCACCTTCACCCCGGCGACGGACAGCTCTCGGGCAATTGCCATGGACAGTACGTTCATGCCTACAATGATGCCGCGTTCTCCCGGCTTGACGTAATGAACGTTGGTCATCACCTGCGCAGCCCCGATGGACATCACGCCCGGCAGCGTCCAGCCGTCCAGCGGAACGGGAATTTCAGCGGCTCCAGTTGCCAGCAATACATAATCGGCAGTGAACAATTCACAGGAGGTGGAAATTTCCCACGTTGTCGTATACTCCATGCCATGCACAGATACACCGCAGCGGATGTCCACCCCAAGCTCCACGCAACGGGTAACCAGTTCATCCGAAACGTGTTTTCCGACCCACCAGCCTTTGCTGCCTTCCTCATGATACTGGCCGGGCATACGTCCACCCGGCTCCGTAAATTCATCCAGCACCGTGACTGGCAACCCTTGTTCAGCAGCCGATGCCGCTGCGGACAATCCGGCGGGACCCGCGCCAATGACGATGAGATGCGCCATTTTATTCATATCACAATTCTCCCTGTGATTTCATTCGAAAGCTGCCGTCCGGTTTCCACCACCATACCTTCCTCCAACTTGGTCAGACAGGAACGGACGGTACCGAGCGGGTGAACTGTCAGGCGGCATTCGTTACAATGCCCAATGGCGCAATATATGCCTCTGGCTGTGCCGGATTCCTCATGCCTTCTCAGCAAACGGACACCGCTTGCCAGCAGCGCAGCTGCGAGCGGCTCTCCAGCCAAACCCTGCATGGGGCGACCGTCGAAAACGAAAGACACCTGTCGCCGCTCCGGCTTCTGCCCCAAAATAGGATGGCTCACAATACGCGCACGATTCATAGGGAACCTCCCTCTGCCAACTGACCGAACGTCACGGGACGCACCGGGGGTCTTTGCGATAACAGCTCCGCCTCGCGGCGAGCGGCAGGATACTGGCTATAAAACCACGACTCGACCAATTGTCTGCATACCCTGCCCTGACATGCCCCCATCGTCACTCGCGTAGCCATTTTAAGCTGGCGCACCGTATCCACTCCCATACGGCAAGCCTGCTCCAACTGCGCCATACTCACTTCTTCGCAGCGACATACGAGCAAATGACCTGACGCATCAACCGTCTCACTCTGGCCCGCCACCCGCTTATTCATAGCTGATCGCGCAGGTTTTAATGGCTGAATAAAAATCCAGTGCCGCCTGCCCCTGTTCCCGGGTATGTGAGCTGGATCGCTTCAAACCGCCGAACGGGGCCTGATATTCGACACCAGCCGTTTCCTGGTTAACCCGTACCATTCCGGCGTCCGCTTCATCCAGAAATCGATGGGCGAGCCGCAAATCGCGGGTGAATAGCGAGGCGCTCAATCCGTAAATAGAATCATTGCACAGTCGAATCGCATCCTCGAAGTCGTCCGCCTGCACGACACCGATCAGGGGACCAAAAATCTCCTCCTGAATCAGCGGATGTGACGAATCCAGCCCGGCTGCCACCAGCGGACGCACATAATACCCGTTATCCGTCCCAGCGGCGGCTCCGCCCTCGGCTAAAATATCTGCTTCCCGGCGGGCTAGCGCGACATAGGACATGACCTTCTCATACTGACCTGCGGATGCTACAGGTCCAAGATACGCGCCGGGGTCCAGCGCCGGGGCGATCTGAATTTTTCCCACCGCTTGGCGCAAGGCATCCGTAAACGTTTCATAGACAGACCGTTCCACGATCACCCGGCTGGTTGCCGTACATTTTTGCCCGGCTGATCGGAAGGCTCCGCTGGCAATCATCGCCACCGCCTGCGCTATATCTGCATCCTTTAGCACAATAGCGGCATTTTTACCCCCCATCTCAGTCTGGTACTTGATGTTACGGCGCGCGCACCGCTCGGCAATGCCCAAACCTGTAGGGGTAGAACCCGTGAAGCTGACCGCATCCAATGCCGGATGCTCCAGCAGGGCATCGCCAATGCGACTGCCCTGCCCGACGACAAGGTTCAATACCCCCGGTGGAAGCTGTACAGCCTCGAACAGTTCTGCCACCCGTACCGCAGTTAATGACGCATGTTCGGCAGGCTTCCAGATGACCGTGTTTCCACACAAGAGTGCAGGAGCGATTTTCCAGAGCGGAATGGCTACCGGGAAATTCCACGGCGTAATGACAGCCGTTACGCCCAGCGGAATACGCTTCGTGTACTGGAGCACTCCCGGCTCATTCGAAGGGATAACCGTACCGATGGAACGTACGCCCTCTGCCGCATAGTATCGGAGCAGATGGACACCTCGCATGACCTCTCCGCGCATCTCGGTAATCGGCTTGCCCATTTCACGGCTGGCCAGCTCAGCCAATTCGGGCAGACTCGCTTCCAGCACCCCGGCTGCTTTGAACAGATAAGCTCCCCGAGCTGCCGGACTTAATGCCGACCATCCCGCCTGTGCAAGCCGTGCAGCCTCCCCGGCCTGTGTAATAGCGCCCGTATCTGAAAAATGAACGATACCCACCTCCTCCTTCAGCGCGGAAGGATTGCGAACGACCATTTCTTCGCCTGAAGGACTCAGCCACTCACCGCCGATCCAATTTCGGCTCTCCATCGTCTTCACCTCCATTCAGGATGAAACCCCGCTCGGATGAACCGCCACCTCAAAAGCTTCGCGAATGCGGTCATAATCCGCCTGCGGCAGCGCAAGTCTGGGTGGACGTGTCGGGCCGACCGGAAAACCAGCCAGCTCCATCATGTATTTAATGGACTGTACGAGTTGCGGGCTGGCATCATAGCGGAACAACGGTAGCAGCCTGCGATACAAAGCGGAAGCTTCCGCTATATTTCCCGCCTGTGCAAGCTGGAACAGCTCTACCCCTTCCTTGGGTAACGCATTAGGTACCCCCGAAATCCAGCCTGTCGCGCCGAATAACGCCCCCTCCATAGCCAGATTATCTACCCCCACCATGACCTCCAGCTCTGTATTTTCCAAAATAGCGTGAATACGTCGTACATCACCTGAGAATTCCTTAACCGCTACGATATTTTCAATGCGTGACAAGTCCGCAAGGATATCCGGGGTCATATCGACCTTGTAATCATGGGGATTATTGTATGCGATGATGGGCAAGCCTACCTCCGACAATGCTTCATAGTGGGCCGTTACCTCATGAGGCAGCGGATTGTAATTAATGGGCGGCAGCGCCATGACGCCAGCTGCTCCGGCATCCTTTGCATGCTGTACCCAATGCACCGCCTGCTTGGTGGATGGAGCCGCCGAGCCGACAACGACCGGGACTCGCCCCGCCGCAGCGTCAATTACCGTATGCACAACCTGCGACCGTTCCTCCGCGGACAAAGCTGCATATTCTCCCAGTGATCCCGTAGGAACCAGTCCGCTAATGCCGTTCGCAATCAGATGCTCGCACAGCTCGGTCAGACGCTTGTGATCGACCTCCAGCTCTGCCGTGAACGGTGTAACCAACGCCACATATACACCTTCAAAACGTGCCATATGCTCACCAACCCTTTCCCATCTTTATTTTGATATCCAGTATGTTGCATCCTTCGATTCCAGTCGCTCGCGGGTACAATATATAGACGGATAGAATCATTCCGATCTATTTATTGCTGATGGAAAGCCGCTCTTTGAATTGATGCAAAATGCTCACATAAGTAAAAATCCTTCTCTCAGCGGGTCTTCCGGATCAAGCACAAATTGATGATGCCCCGTCACCCAAGCCGATCCGGTAATTTGCGGAATCACTGCCGGATAAGAGCCTACCTGTGTTTCCCCCACAATTTCAGCCCGGAACATGGAGCCGGTGATGCTTTCGTGCACAAACGACTCATGCAAACCCAGCTTTCCCTTGGCGTGCAGCACCGCTACCTTGGCCGAGGTTCCTGTGCCACAAGGTGAACGGTCGATACCTCCCGGCGGAATGACGACGACATTGCGACAATCTGCCTGTAGAGCCACGGGTTCCCCGTAAAATTCAATATGCGTCAGTCCCCGGATGACCGGATTTTCAGGATGCACCACCTCAACCACAGCATTCACCGCCTCCCGAATCCGCACCGCCGTTCGTACAATCTCTGCCCCATTGCTCTGCTCCAGCCCAAGGCCGATGGAAGCAGCCTCGATCATGCCGTAAAAGTTACCTCCATACGCAATATCCAGCGTGACTTGACCGATCCCCTCTACATCCACCTCTACCTCCCGACGGTAAACAAAAGAAGGAATGTTCGTGAACGTCACCTGGCGTACTTTCCCCTCGGCTACATCCAGCAGCACCTGAACCGGGCCTGCCGGGGTATCCAGCAAAATCGTTTTTTTGTCCGCAGCAATCAATCCGCCTTCCATCAGCGCCGTGCATACGCCAATCGTATCGTGGCCGCACATCGGCAAGTAGCCGCCTGTCTCCACGAAGACCACACCGATATCGGCATCCGGATGGCAGGGTTCTGTTAAAATACAGCCTGACATGACCTCATGCCCGCGCGGCTCGAACATGAGCAGACGACGAAAATCATCATGATGCTCTGCCATATACGTCATCTTTTCCAGCATCGTATGACCCACCAGCTTGGGCGCACCGTGAATGACTGTCCGCGTCGGATTTCCTCCCGTGTGGGTATCAATCGTAGTGATTTTGCCTAGTACACTCATCCGGTTACCTCCCCGTGAAGCTGATTGCTGCTAAAAGCCTCTCCAAACCGGTCATACCGCAAGGGCTCCACCGGAATGCAAGTCGATTCGCCGCGCACCATTTCGGTCACCAGCTTCCCCGTAACCGCTGCGAGGCTAATACCGTCTCCTTCGTGGCCCGAGGCGATAAACAGCCCCGGTATTTCGTCCACCGCCGATACGATCGGCAAGTGATCAGGCGTCCACGGACGCAATCCAGTATACGCCCTCATCAGTGGCACGTTTGCCAAGTCTGGAAAAAAGCGAATCGCTCTGCGGGCGATTAACCGGATCACCTGTTGATCCACACCTGTATCCATACCGACAAACTGGCGGCTACTGCCGATCAGGATATTTTGCGATGCGGTCGGCTCGAATACCAGTGCTACACCATATTTTTCATACACCTCATCCACACTCCGCTGCCCGCCAAACTTGCTCATCAGATACCCGAACTCCATTACCTTGCGGTTCCCGATCGAGGGCATCCGGGCAGACACCAGAATATGTCCTTTGCGCGGCTTAATCGGAAGGTGAAGACCGAGTGATTGACCGATGCTGCGTGTCCACACGCCTGCCGCCAGCACCACCGCTCCAGCATGGATAACTCCATGGGGCGTCTCCACACCCCGAACGTTTCCCCCTTCGTCCTTGAGGACGGACTGTATCGGCGTACGCGGCAGTAGTCTGGCTCCCATTCGGCGTGCGGCCCCGGCCAGTGCATACGTCATCAGTACCGGATTCACGGTTGAATCTGTCGCACATTCCAGCCCGCCCGGCAAATCTTTAGCCAAATGCGGCCATTCCTCCTGCAAATCCTGCTGATCCAGCATGCGAAACGGAAGGCCCTCTTGCTGCTGGCGGGCGACCCACTGCTCTGCCGCCTGCATCTCCTGATCATTTTCACAGACCAAAATACTGCCCGGCGCACGATACTCAAATTCATCCTCCAGTTCTCTAGCCAGCTCTGCTACCAGTTCCTGCGATACCAGCGACATTCGGCTGTCAAATCCCGGCTCCTTGTCGATGGCTAAAATATTTCCATCACAACGGGACGAAGTGCCTCCAGCAATCTCCCCTCGCTCAGCCAGCACAACCTTCAAACCGGATTTTGCTGCATAATAAGCGATGGCAGCACCGATGATCCCGCCGCCTACAACGGCAAGATCCGCTGCACCGTGTTTCATTCATTTCCCCTCCCTCCAACCACTCAAGCCCGAGTACATCATAATAAAATCCAAAATCATGAAGTTGCTACTGGATTATTTTCAGTTACAGCTTGAGCGTAAAGCTTTGAGTCACAGGCTTGCTCAGCTCGTCATAATCCCGTAACTGTACAGTGAACGTATATGTCTTCTTCTCTGCTCCGCTGTCTGTTGTCCCGCTGATCGTTCCTGTGAAGCGATCCAGCTTCAAGCCTGCGGGCAGTTCGCCGCCTGTCACAGTCCAATCGTAAAACGGTACGCCCCCCTTGGCCTCCAGCTTGGCCGTGTACGCCTTTCCTTTGGCGGGTTCAGGCAGTTCCTTCGTAATGATTTCCGGCGCAATGAAAGGAGTCAGATTCTTACGCAGCGGCCAGCCTGCCTTTTCCGCTACCAGCAGCGAAAGCTTCGTGTTCATCCAGCGCCGGGTCGGGAACATATGCCGCCAGCCACCGTTTTGTCCGCTCAGTCTGTCAACCTCCGCAAGCTCCCCAGAGAGATGATAGCTGTCGTCCAACGCGGCCGCTCTATGTTGATAGGCCATAATGTCCGGGTCAATTCCTGCCGCTTCCTTCAGTGCTTTGACGCCCGGGAACGTGTCGCTGAACACAATCGCGTGGCCGAATTCATGCATGATCAACCCATGCACATCAGTTACCTTGGAGAGATCGGATTGATACCATTCTTCATCGTCCACCGATGTGAATGGAATTGCATCATCATAAAAATCCAGAATCAGACTGTAGGAACGGTTTAAGTTCCCCGGCACAGTCACACCATTGCGTGTATGATAATTGCCGTTGTTTGCCGGAAAGCCTGTAGAATAAGGCCCGTTCAGACCTCTCATAAACACCCACATGCCCTTGTAAGGCTTGTCATTCGTCACCTGTATTTCATTTTGCCAGTCGTCTCCCGGCAGATGGTTTACCTCCGCATTGGCAGGAACCTCGTCGAAGGAATCCAGATCAAAGTAATAGAACCAGTCCTTCACCGCCAGCTCTGCGGCTTTTCTGGTAGAAGCATCATTGAAATAGGGCATAATCGTATCGAAGCGGTAGTCAAAATGTATGGGTACTTTTGGCTCTTCATTGTCGTCCTGATCCAACACCCGAATCGGAATGGACTGGACCTTCGTCTGCCCATCATGTCCGGCAATGGACATAGAGAGCGTATAATGCTCTATTTCGCCGTTTCCTCCGATCCGGTCGGGATGGATGGCTAGTCGGAATTCTTTTTCCTCCTGCGCGTTGTTAAAGGTTAAGGTCTTGCTTGCGCCTTGGGCCGACAACGTACTTGGCAAATCCATCATCAGCCGGGACGTGCCCTGCGCATTCAGCGTAACCGTCACTGGAAAAGCGGCGTCCGCAGGCGGCTTTACTTTTAGCTTCACATACGGGTTCGCAAGATATCCTTGCCAATCGACCAGGTCTATACCGTAATCGTTCACCGTCCGGCTAAAGATGTCGATGACTTTTGCATCCGATTCCGCCTCGGCATAAGCCTGTTGACCCGGAATGGCTGGGGTCAAAACAACGATGAGAGAAGCCGCTAGCGCGGTCAGCCATATTTTCGTGCGTCTTTTTTGCATGTTCATGCGATCCCTCCATATCGTTTTTGGATGACTGGCAGACAGACATGTTCTTACAGCATTTTGCATCATTTGATTCCCAACGCTCGAAAGTACAATATATAGACGAACTAAACCGTTTCGATCAATATAATATTGCTGGTTTGAAAACGCTCTTGGGATGTATGCAAAATGCTCACAATAAAAGCAGCTCTTTTGGCGAAGAGGTCAGTACCTTTACACCATCTTCTGTGATCAGCACATCATCCTCAATACGAACCCCGCCGAAGCCGGGGATATAAATGCCTGGTTCCACGGTAATGACATGGCCCGGTACGAGCACCGACTTACTTTCGCGGGACAGGCGTACCTGCTCATGAATTTCCAGACCAAAACCGTGGCCCAATCCGTGACCAAAATGTTCCCCATAGCCGTATGAGGAAATCACATCCCGCCCCAGACTGTCCCCCTCACTGCCGCTTATTCCGGGGCGAAGTCCTGCAATCGTCTTCATGTTCGCTTCCAGCACAATGGCATACAGTTCCTCATGACGTTCTGACGGTTTGCCGACGAAAACCGTACGCGTGATATCGGACAGATAGCCGCGCACATTTGCGCCAAAATCCATCGTGACGAACTCGTTCTGACCAATTTCCTTGTCACTGGCCAGCCCATGCGGCAGCGCTGAACGCTCACCCGAAGCGACAATAAATGCAAAACCACCCGATTCCGCGCCAGCCAGCCGCAGCCGATATTCCAGCTCCGCCGCAATCCGCCGCTCTGTAACCCCTGGCTGAATGTAATTCAGCACCTCCGCAAAAGCGGCATCGGTGATACGCGCCGCTTCGCTGATCGTGCGAATTTCCTCATCGTCCTTTACATCACGCAGTCGTTCAATCATATCCTCCGTTTGCACATATTCCAGCGAACCCAGCACGGCTTGAAGCTGACTCGATTGCTGGAGTGAGACATGGCGGCTCTCCAATCCCAGTCTGTGAACGCCCAGTTTGTCTGTCAGATCAGCCACCGTCTGGAAAATTTGTGCCTCATGCCGAATGACCGAATATTCCGGTGCCTGATCCGTTGCCTGCATCATGTAACGGAAATCCGTCACCAGAAAAGCATCTTCCTCCGTAATGAGCACGATCCCTGCCGAGCCTGTAAACCCCGACATATAGCGCCGATTGGGTCCGTGTGTAATGAGCAGCGCATCTATACCCAGCGCCGAAAACTCCGACCGCAATCGGGCCAATCTGCCCGGAACACCCTGTACCCGCTTTGCCGAACCGATTTGCTTTTCCAAAGCTACAGCCGCCTCCTGAATTGTAGTTTCAATTCCTTCTAGCCTTTGATGCCTGTCAATGTGATGCCCTCAATAAAATAGCGTTGTCCGATAAAGAAAATCAGGACAATGGGAGCCAAAATCGTGCTGGAAGCCGCCATCAGATAAGGCCAATTTGTGTTGTTCAGCCCCCGGAAAGTCGCCAAGCCCAGCGCCAGCGTAAAATGCTTTTCATCACTCAAATAAATAATCGGGCCTAAAAAGTCATTCCACACATCAATAAAAGTAAATATCCCGATCACAATCAACGCGGGCGAAGACAATGGAATAATGACGCGCCATAGTACGGTCAGAGGTGTGCCCCCGTCCATATATGCCGCTTCGTCCAGATCACGTGGAATAGTCAGCATGAATTGTCGCATCAAAAAGATGTTAAACGCCCCTCCACCGAACCATGCGGGAACAATCAGCGGCAGGAATGTATTCAGCCCACCCAGCTCACGCCACATAACGAAGGTTGGAATCAGTGTCACCGCGTAAGGCAGCATCATCGACCCGATCAGCAGTGAAAAAATCAGATTACGTCCGGGCCAGCGCAGGCGGGCAAAGGTAAACGCCGATACAATTGAGGTCATCATCACTCCTGCCAGCACACATACCTCAATCATGAACGTATTCATAAAATACCTGCCGAACGGTACAGAAGTCAGTGCTTCCGGGTAATTGCTCCATTGAAAAGGAGACGGTATCCACTCTGGCGGGAACACGAAAATTTGTGATGTTCCCATCAGAGAACTGCGAATGAGCCATACAAATGGCAACAGCATTAAGATACTGCCCATGATTAAAACGACATATAGCAGAACACGACTGATTTTGAGCGGCTTGGCTCGGGTGGTGGTGGCGGGACTACGGGAGCGTTCAGGCTGTGGATGCGGCTGTTTCGGTGTTGGTGAATCGTTGACAGAAGAAGCGACTTGATTCATGAACGTTCCCCCCCTTCATAGTGAACCCACTTTTTGGACGTGGAGAAAATCAGGACGGTCAGCACCATAATGACGAAAAATAAGATCCAGGCCAGCGCCGACGCATAGCCGATTTTGGTCTCCGTAAAGGCCGTGCGCCACAAGTAGAATACATAGAACAGGGTCGAATTGTTAGGCCCCCCGTTCGTCATGACATACGCCTGATTAAATGCCTGAAAGGTACTGATCAAAGACATGACCAAATTGAAGAAAATGGTCGGTGTCATCGAAGGAATCGTAATATGAAAAAATTTGTGCCACATATGGCCGCCGTCCACCTCAGCCGCTTCATACAGATGGGTGGGAACGGACTGAAGCCCTGCCAAAAAGATAATGACCGTGTTCCCGATCCCCCAGGTGCTCATCATAATCAGTGAGGGTATCGCAGTGCTCTCGTCATAAATCCATTTGCTCCCCGGCAGTCCAACACTCTCCAGCAGCGAATTCAACAGACCAAAATCCGGGTTGAACATCCACAGCCACAGCATCGTGTTGGCAATACTCGGCACAATGGTAGGTAAATAATAAATCGTGCGGAACACCGATAAACCCTTCACCTTTTGATTTAATAGCAGCGCAATGATAAACGCCGCCACCAACCCGAGAGGCACGCTGCCCAGCGCGTAATATGTGGTCACGAACATGGATTGGGAAAAGGTAGTGTCCTCCGTCAGAATCGTCCGGTAATTATCCAGGCCAATAAAGGTCATCTGTCCGCCAATGGTCCAGTCGGTCAGGCTGAATACGAATGAGGCAGCGATTGGGCCAATCGTAAATATGAGTAGTCCCAGAATGGCAGGAAGCGCGAACAACAGACCCCAGTTACGCTCCATGCGCATCATTCCTGATTGCTGCCGCTTCATGGGCCAATCTCCTTTCGCAGCTGTGCTGCCGATTTATTCATCCGGATATACTCCCTGGAGCAGCGGCTGAATAATAGGCTCCAGTTCATCCAATGCCTGCTGCGGTGTCTTCTTATTCGTCCAGATCAGATCCAGCCCCGGGGTCAGCTTGGAACCGATATCAGGCCAATTGCGAAGGGTAGAGGTGGACGGCTTGATTGCATAATCTCTGGCATACTCGATGCCTGCCTGCTGAAATTCCGGCGGATGTGCAGCATTATTTGTCCATGATTGGATGGCTTGCTTATCGGTATAATATTTTTCCTCGATAGGCATCCACAGACCGGATTTGAACAAGTCCACCTTTTCCGGATTGTTATGATACAAATAAAATTCGAGTGCTTCCTTCGGATGCTTGGTGCTCTGGAAAATAACAGTGGCTCCCGCAACGATCATCGTTTTGGGTTCTTTAAGCTTCGGCAGAACGCCGATACTCCATTGCAGCTGCTTGTTGTTCGAAAAATCGAGCAGCGACCAGGTTCCGTCCACCACCATGGCAACCTTTTTCGTCTGAAGCCGGATCGTATTGGATGGCATGTCCTGCTGCTGGATCAAATCGGGAGATACATGCTCTTTGAAAACCAGATCCTGTAGCTTCTGAAATACCTCCACCGACTCGGGGCTATTCAGTGTGTACTTCTTGCCCGTTTGGTCGGTCAAAGCTCCGCCGTTGCTCGCCAGAAGCGGTCCCCAGGAGCTGCGGTCGTTGCCGAAGGCAAAGCCGTATTGCACAATATTTTTCGGATCAAAACCACTGTCACCGGGATGCCTGCCGTTCTGATCCTTGGTCAGCTTTTTGGCAATTTCCAGAAATTCATCCCATGTCCAGGCCTTTTTAGGATCAGCCGGAGGAACGGGTACGCCTGCTTCTGTAAACAGCTCCTTGTTGTAAAATAACTGCATCACTTCCATGGCGGTGTAATTGCCGATAGACTTGCCGGGCTCGCTGTAGAGATAAGAGGATTTAAGCTTGTTTTTTAATTCGGGATATTCATCATAATAGGAGGATAAATCCAGGAGTCTGCCTTCACTTGCCCATTTCATAGTAAGCGAATCACCGAGGTAGGCGATATCGGGAAGCTGATTGGCGGCCATTAACGTGTTAATCTTCGTCGTGTAATCACCCGGGACATGCTCGCCCTTCACTCGGATATCCGGGTGGGATGCATTAAAGCTTTGGATCATTTTTTCCATTGCCTGCTTCTCGTCATTGCTCCCCCAGTACATGAACTTGAGTTCGACCGCATTAGGGTTGACCGGTTCGCCACCGTTGCCGCTGCAAGCCATCAGCCCTGCCAAAATCGCCGTTATCACGAGAGCCATCCATGTCCGTAACCTTCGTTTCAGCAAATCAACCGGCCCCTTCCTGAACTGGATTCTCCTTACAAGCCTATTATGCGCCGAGAGCCCGGAGCCGACTACCCAACGACTCCAGACTCTCTTTGTTTTGGTATGATTTTTTTAACAGCGCGTTTACAAAAATGTTTTACGAAACTCCGTCGGGGTCAGTCCGGTATGCTTTTTAAAGGCAATGCTAAAATAGTTCGTATCCGCAAAGCCCACAAGCTCCGCCACCTCAGCAACCTTCCGATTCGGGTCCAGCAACAGCTCGCGGGCACGTTCGAAGCGGACACGCGTCTGATAGTCGGCAAAGCTTTCTCCCGTAACCTGCTTGAAACGGGCGCTCAAATATTTGGGACTCATATTCATGTACTCTGCAAGACGGTTCAGCCCGCCATCCTCCTGAAGATGCTCCCGAATCCATTCCTTGGCCCGCTGGAATTTGCGTGGAATGCCCTTCTCGCGTGATTCTCGGACATGGCGACCCACCCGCACAAAATAGCGGGATACATAGTCGATCATCTCGGGACCGTGCCGCAATCGGGACAGCTCCAGCAGCGGGTCCTGCTCCTGCATGGACGTTTGGCCTACGGATGCGTCGCTTTGGACGATCCGCATGACGAACAGAACGAGCTGGGTGACGATCATTTTTACCTGCTTGACGGGCAAACCTGCCAATTGTCCCGACCATTCCTGTAAAATCGCATGTACAGCGGCATCATTTCCGGCCCGAATTTCCGTAATCATGAGCAGCTCCTTCTCCAGCAAATGACTGCTGTTCAGCTCAGCCGTCTGAATGCTCTCATAGGGGATGATCTGGCTATAGCCGACCCAGCCCCGGTGCTCCGCCGCCCGGACAGCTTCCTCATACGCTTCGGGAAGTTGCTCCATCTGTTGTACGGGACGGCTTATCCCGATGGACACCCCCTGACTCAATCGTTCCTGTACGGCCTGCCGAATCTGCTGTGCTGTCCGCTCCGCCGCCCTGCAAGATGCTGCTGCCAGCAGCACGACACGCCGATCCCGGGAAACCGCCGCTCCGTGTGCCTTCGCCCCGGCGGCTGCCGCAGCTTCCCAAGCCAGTCCGGCGAATACACGGCTGCTTCCCTCCTTGCAGCCGTGCAGCTCGCTCGTGGTGGCCGCTTCCTGCTGCTGCGGCTCTTCCAGCTCGCAACACAGCACGGTATAGGGAGGTCCGGATGTCTCGCCGGAAAACTCCAGCCCGTCCATCTCCCGGATGACCTCGGCCGCGGGACGCCGCTGCTGTAGCAGATCCAGCAGCAGATGCTCCCTGTACAACGGCTCCGATGAACGATGACGGTGAATGACTTCCTCCTCGCTCCTTTTCAACTGCACAATACGGTCTTCGGCCCGCCGCAGAGCCGCTTCAAAATCCCCGCTGGTCACAGGCTTGAGCAGATAATCAACCGCTTGAAGCGAAACCGCCTGACGAATGTACGTCACAGATTCGTACCCTGTCAGGAATAGCAAAGGTGTACGCTGATCCTTTTCCCGAATGATTTTTGCAATGTCCAGTCCGCTCATATCCGGCAAATTAATATCCAATAAAATCATGTCCGGTCGCCGCTCCGCATACAAACGTAATGCCGTTTCGCCGTCACCCGCCACATCACTAACTTCTACAGGCAGGCCGCTTTCCGCCACCATCAGCTTCAGTCCTTCCCGAATATGATATTCGTCGTCCACAATCAGCAGCCGGTACATGCCATCCTCTCCCTTCCTTATTCGGTTCGAATCGGTGCTAGCAAGGTAACCGAAGTGTACAGGCCCGGCTCACTGGTCACGGACAGTCCATATTGTGGGCCATAATGACGAAGACGCTCATGTACATTACGCAGCCCAAAGCCAATGGCACTTTCCCGCCCGGCATCCAGCGACTTCCGAATATCGTCCAGCCGCTCGGCTCCGATACCGCCTCCATCGTCACTGACCGTTAATCGCAACGCATCGCCTTCCCTTGTACCGGACAGCATGATGTAGCCACGGTCGGTACGCCCTTTTAAGCCGTGGTAAATGGCATTTTCAACGAGCGGCTGGAGTATAAGCTTGGGGACGTAAAACCCGCAAATATCTTCCTCCACCTCGCAAATCCACTCGAACGAATCCCGAAATCTGAACTGCTGCACCTTCACATAGGCGCTCACATGCTCGACTTCCTGCCCCAAGCTAATCTGCTCCCGGCCATAGCTTAGCGAGATGCGAAAGCATTTACCAAAAGCCCCGATCACCTCTGCCATATCCCGTTGCCCATTTGCCAGCGCCATTCCCTTGAGCGACTCCAGCGTGTTGTACAGAAAATGAGGATTAATCTGCGCCTGAAGCGCACGAAACTCTGCCTGCTTGCGCGACAGTAATGCTTCATAGACTTGTCCGTACAGCTCATGATTTCTTTGCATCATATGAAGAAAACGCTCCCCGATCTGCCCCACTTCATCCTTGGGATTAAAAAAAACAGGGACGTGGCCCTCGGAATCTTTGGCTGAGCCTGTGGCGCTCGTACTGCCGTCCACAGCCATTAATCGGCTCAACTGAAGCAGCGGACGACGAATGGTGTCACTCAGCCGATAAGACAGCACCCAGCCCGACAACAGTGCAATTAAAAAAGTCCAGATCGTCCAGGCCCCAATCTGCCGCGCATCCTCGAACAGCACGGATTGATCGACCTTTTGCAGCAGCGTCCATTGTCCTTCATTCAACGGTCCGTAGGAAATCATGGTCTGACGACCATTCCATGTTCTCCAGTCCTTCGTTAGCATGGGTTTGTCTACAGCAGATTTGGCAATCTGATGCAGTAGTAGCTTGTCCGCAACCGCCTGCTCCGGCAAACGGTATACAGGCTCGCCCTCCTGATCCAGCACCCACATCTGGGTATTGCCGTCCGTTTCATGAAAGGCAAGCCCCCGAAACAGGCTGGCCTTGTCAATTTCCAGCAGCAAAAATCCAAGCGGTGCATAGTCTCCGGTCGTTTTTCGAAGCAGTTTCCCGACGTATAGACGATCATCCGCCATCCCTCGTCCCGATTCGAACGGTGAATGGGCCATCCACAACATGGGCTGATCCGCGAGCAAGCGACGATAGTAAACACGTGCTTCCTCTAATGTAGGAAGGCCGCCAAAGCGGACCGAAACATTCCCTTGATACAGTGAATGCTTGGGCCCGCCATTGGCGGCATATATGAGAGAGGACGTGATATACGGCTTGGTCTGGGTTTGCGCCCGGACAACCATGCTGAGTGTTTCATCGTTCCGTAAGTATTCATAATCGTCTTCCGGCTTGTTCTCCAGCGTGGCCTGCACATCGGGATTGCCGAGAATGGCATTGGTCAAATCGTTCAAATCGGAAAGTGTCGCATTGACGTAATTTTCACTCATTTGCCGGGACTGCATAGCCAGCGCTTCCGACTTCTCACCAAGTGAATGGGCCGCGATCCGGTAAAAGGTAAAGGTCAGTACCACCATCGGAATGACGGTAAGCACCAGCGTAAGTACAATGAATTTCCCACGGATCGTAGGAATCCCGGTAAACTTTTGACGACCACGGCCTCCCATTCATCTGCCTCCCTTACACATAGGCTGGAAGCCACTCTCCGTGCGCCGCAATCAGTTCATCACACAGAGAAACAATCTCATCCATAGATAGCTCGGCTGACGTGTGCGGGTCCAGCAGTGCGGCATGATAAATATGCTCTTTTTTCCCGGTGATCGCAGCTTCAATCGTCAATAGCTGTGTATTAATATTCGTCCGGTTGAGCGCAGCACATTGGGGCGGCAAATCTCCGACATAAGTCGGCGTAACCCCGTTGCGATTCACCAGACAAGGCACCTCCACACATGCTTCCTTCGGCAGATTGGTAATTAAACCTGTATTCATTACGTTGCCGCCAATGGTAAAAGGCCTATCCGTTTCGATCGCCTCCAAAATATACGAAGCATATTCATTCGACCTTTCATGGCGAAGATCCTGATTGCCCAAAAGCTCCTCGCGCATCGTTTCCCATCGTTCAATCTGGCTCACACAGCGACGCGGGTACTCATCCAAAGGAATATTGAACCGTTCGATCAGTTCAGGGTATGCCCGCTTGATAAAATATGGATGATACTCCGCATTATGCTCGGACGATTCTGTAATGTAATAGCCGAATTTCAGCATCATCTCAAAACGCACCATGTCGTTATGCTTTTCCCGCTGCCTGGCGGCGGCCCGCTTTTTAATCTCGGGATACAAATCCACACCGTCCTTGCTCACTTCGAGCAACCACGCCATATGATTGATGCCTGCGATTTTCGCCTTTACGCCTTCCTGATCCAGTCCCAAGCTTTTGAACAGCTCCGGTATGCACGCCTGCACGCTGTGACACAGCCCTACCGTACGGACACCGCCGTGTTCGTTCATCACATTCGTCAGCACAGCCATCGGGTTAGTGTAGTTGAAAAACCATGCATCCGGACATACCTCGCGCACATCTGCCGCAAAATCGAGCATCACCGGAATCGTCCGTAAGTTGCGGAAAATACCGCCAATCCCGACCGTATCGGCAATCGTTTGGCGCAGACCGTATGTTTTGGGGATTTTAAAATCCGTAATCGTACACGGATCATAGCCGCCAACCTGAATGGCATTTATCACATAGGCTGCTCCGCGCAGCGCTTCCTTACGGTCGGTGTAGGAGCGGATCACACAGGTGCTCCCTGTCGTTTTTTTCAAATTGGATAAAATATTTTCCGAATCCTTCAGCCTTCCGGGGTCAATATCGAACAACGCCAGCTCAAAGCCCTGCAAAGCAGGTGTCAGCATACAATCACCAAGCACATTTTTGGCAAATACTGTGCTGCCTGCGCCCAGAAATGTAATCTTGCTCATGCCTTTTCCCCCATTCACATTCTTATTCGCAACTTTGTACTCCAAATGCAAGGATACCCACCGCCACTCTCCCCTTTGCAGGAAGAAAGTGAAGGTGGGAAAGGTTATTTAACAAGGCTATTCAATGTTTCCTCCAGATTGTAATACCCCTGCTGATTTAGCAGAGCTGACAGGAGTAGGTGTTTCGGGTGTTACCGGGTTAACCGGATTTGTCGGCGTTTCCGGAGTTCCAGAGTTGAGGGGGGCCCCCGCCTCGATCACAGTCACCTTGGCAATCGCCTTCAATTCTGTTCCTTCTACATTGCCCTTTAATTCAAATGAACCCGGAGTAGCATATTGTGCAGGATCAATATTTTCCCACTCTACAGCTACCCATTTAGTGGAGTCTTCTCCATACGTTGCTTCCACTACGCTTGGCAATTCGGGTTTTTCACCCGCGCGAGTAATCACGTTTACTTCTTTTAAAGCCGTGATTTTCTCGGCTCCCGTCAGGCTCTGTGCTGTACCGGAGGCGAGACCTGCCACCTCGGAAGCACTCAGAGCGCGGCTGTAGATGCGGAATTCATCCACCAGACCGTCGAAGTATGGGTCAGGGTACTGAGACTTGCCGATAAAGTTGTTTTTGGTTTGACCCAAACTGGTAGGATTCAACGTCAGGCTGGTATTGCGTCCCACTTCTTTTCCATCCACGTATAAAATACCTGTGGAGCCTGAGAGCGTGACCGCAACGTGTTTCCACACCCCTGTCGGCAGCACAGGAGCCTCAATCGTCTGTTCCTGTCCCTGCCCGTTGCCTTGGTTAGTAATCGCAAACAGCATCGTATTTCCGGCTTTGGGCGTCAGGAACATATATTCATTCGTCCCGGAGCCGAAGTCAAAAATCCGTACATAATCGCTCAGGCTGTTCGCTTTGACCCAACCGGATACGGTCAATTGCTGTGCCCGGCTTACGATGCCCGCCGGGAGCTGCACGTAGCTGTCCTTGCCATTCAGGCTGACGGCATTGCCTTTTTTCCCCGCAGCCCATGCAGCCGTGCCCTTCACGACAGCATCATTGCGACTGTCCGACGAATCCATAGCGACTGAACCGCTGGTTTCGTCAAACTTATACAATGCAAGCTGTTCAAGTAACGGAGCCGCCGGTTCTACGATCACGCTTACTCTGGCCTCAGCCGATAACAGCGAGTCGCTGGATGTCAGCTTGAACACATACGTACCCGGCTCGGAAGCGTCCACCTTCGTACGCAGCGATGTTTTGCTGCTGAACGTAACCTTCGCACCTTGTGGCCCTTCGACCAGACTCCACTCGCTCGTAACCTTGCCTTGTGGAAGTCCATCATCCGTAGCCGTGCCTTTCAGAATGATTGGATCCGGCAGCTTCACCTTGGAAGCTTTACCTGCATCTACGACAGGCGCCTTGTTCGGATCAGGCGTCGTTGATGTCAGCTCCACCGTGTAGGAAGAGGCTGTGCCAATGTCCAATTTCAGCTTGTTGGTAGGTGCATACGCATTAAATTTACCTTGCGATTGACCACCTACTTTAACCAAATACGTTCCTTTCTTCAAACCATCAAATGTAACGTACGTGGAATGTGCTTGACCAGGTGTCTGATTTTTCAGTTGGAGCCATACATAATCCTTGGATGTTGCCAGCTTGGCTTCTGTGTATTGATCCTTTTCCAGCTCAATATACAGCTTTTCCGTGATCAGGTTGACCCGCTTGAACAGGCCATCCAGCGGCTTAATGGTATACACATTGCCGCTTTTGCTTACCTCTGCACCGTAGCCTGTCAATCCGAAGATCGGGTCCACTGCAATGTCGGCACTTAGCGTTTTGAGTGCACCGAACAGTCCAAGATCCGCCTCGCCGCTCATGCCCCGCCAGCCGTTAAAGAGCGGAACATTTTTACCGCCTCCGGTGCCGTTTGTTCCGTTATTACCTTTTTCCGCCTGATACGTCCATGCGACTGCCCCGATGTTGTCAGGGTCGGAGCTGATTTGCCCGGAGTTAATCGCCCCCACATTGGCGATTTTAGCTGCATAGGACAGACGCTGTTGTTCCTCGCGGTGATTGTCCTCATGGTGCCGTATCCAGTCGTCCATCGCATAGCCTGCAAGCGAAGTCGTGTACTGGAAGTTAAACCAGTTCTCCCCGGTAATCGTCACCGGATCAGTATAGTAGTACCATACTGGCATATGTCCGCGTGCTGCACGGGTTTTGGCATTGATTTTACTCATCATTTCCAGCGCTTTGCTTTGCTCGCCTTCTGTATCTATATTCTGCTTGGCTAACGTATATACGGCCTCTTCCCCAGTGTTATCGTAGCTGTATTCGGAGCCGTAAGGATATTTTGTATTTTTAAAATTGTTATATTTGCGATCCATTTTTTCCTTGAGATCGTTCGCCTCATCATCATAGCCTTCATCATGAAGTGCCTGAATAATATCCGGTGTGGTCAGTTCGCCCATCAAGCCCGTTTCCCAGTTGTAAGCGACTGGCCCTTCATACAATGCTTTGAAAATGTTATACGCCCGCAGCAAATACGTTTCCTTCGGCTGCTTGTAAGTGACAAGATCCGGGTATTCCTTGGCAATCTTGTACATGCTGAAATACGTGTTATACACATGCGGGTAAGCGTACCCCCGATAGGTTGGTGTATCGTTCGGCTCCGGCATCAGGAAATCATGAATCAAATAATCCTCATGATGCCCGTTCATCAGATTCGTCCAGATCGCCGTCTCCAAATAATCGTCTACCGCTCGCACCTCTTTGGCAACTGGAGAAAGTGTGTTTTTCTCAGCTAAGAACTGTCCGTGGGTTAGACCCCAATCATCCCCCCAGCCCCAGTATCCGTTGAAAATGTTACGCTTGGATTTGGTATGCATCATCCAATCGTCAAAGACTTTGTCGCGCAGATCACCCGGTACATTCCACTGAGTTTTATCTACCATAAATGTAGCGTGCCGTTGCAATGCTAAATCAATCGGCTCAATGGCATAGAACTGTAAAACAGTCTTGTTACCGTTTCCATACTCCACTGTGATGAAGTTTGGACCCAGTTTGGTGAATTTCAGTTCATAGATGTGGTGCCCTCCAGTCTTGCTGTCCGTCTGCGGAATGACGGTTCCGTCTGGATAAGTCACCTTGCTGATCGCCTGCTTGGTACGCAGATCCACTTTCGCCTTTTGATTCGTAGGCACGATCATCCCCGGTACAACCGTTGTATCCACCAAGTTTTCTTGATACAACGTATCTTTCACATCATGCTCGTCCTTCACCGCCAGAAACTTGAAGCCATAGTTGCGGCTTTGACCGGGGTTCAGGATCAGGCTTGTATTGGGCAAATATCCACGGTTTGTGGACTTAATCACGTTGGAGTGAATATAAAATACATTCAGTCCCTCCAGCCATTTGCCTTCATTCGCCGGATTCCAGGCCCATTTGCTGCCCGGATGCTCCTCATCCCGCCAGTGATCCTGATACTCAAAACCCGCACCTGTCGTGGAATCAGGAATCAGCAGCAGTGAAGAACCAATGCCGCTGGGACGTCCAGCCGTAATATAGGAGCTGTTGTTGCCGACAAAAGAATGCGTTACGACTCTGGTCTCGTAAATCGCATCACCGTTCGTCCACTGCTCATTGAATGGCAAAGGCAGGCCAAAATCACCAATCTCCAACTTTTTGCCACTTGTGTTCTGTACCTGTATATTCCACAACACCGAACCGTTCGACTCCGCTGAATACGTTTCGATGACTTTAAAATTGCGAATGCCTTCTGCATTGCTTGAGTTTTCATACGTGACGGTGATGCGGTTGCCACTGGTCGTGATTTTACGCGCGTCTGCCGACTTGTTCGTCCATGCCTTCGTCCAGCTACCATCGTCGAGTCGGTACGTGAACATCAGTTCACCCAGCCATTGATGATCTGCGGTATTCTGCTCGGGTGTTACCGTTGCGTTCATCACGTACTCCGTTGGGAAAGCATCTCCCTTGATACGGATGGATGAAATTTCGCCATGCTCACCTGTCTGAATCGTCAGCTTGTCATTGGATAGTTCATGGGCCTCCGCCGTGTGCGTCCCAAATAGCACAGACGCCGCGGTTAAAAACAAGAATGCTGCCAATATTCCTTTAAATTTCATCAACACGGCCTCCTTTTGGATCTTGGGGTCCTGATTTGCTTGCCAATCGCCTGAATTCTTTTCATTTCATCGCAACCTCCTCGGCAATGTAAGCGTTACAACTCCATTGTACAAATCCTTGTCCATTGGTAAAATCAACATTTTCAACCGATTTATATAGGATTTCAACCTAATAGGGGGAGGAGTTACGGCAGTGAGTAGCAAGCGCTACGCGTGCAGATAGTTCTTCCGATTGCTGTTATCCCCAGATCTCTTCATTGGAATAGGAATTAAAGGGGAAAATCCGGGGATAGCTTATGCTTACGATGCGAGCTTTCCTTTGGAAAGCTTTTAGCCCGAACGCTCCGCTTCTCCAAAACAATTCTGCCCGCTCCGCTGACCAACCACCGTAAAGTCATCGCCCATTTTAGGGAATTGGGGTGATAGGGAGCTGCAAGTGCGGAGCGGCAAGAAGGCTTACAGCTTCTTGGTTTGTACAGAAAAAGTCGAACACATCAACTCAAAAGGAATGGAGTAAATCATAGTCATAAACAAGTGAGAATTTTATGTGAATGGGCTGCATTATACTGTTAGATCGGCAATCAACAAAGCTACGACAGATTTATCTGAATTAAGATTACAGATGATGGAGAGACAGGAAATTTAGATAGAGAGCAAGGGAGGCATTTTTAGATATACCGGGGTTTGATCAGATTATACAAACGGACACCGTGAAACCGAATGCTGTAGTGGGTGATCGAATCATGGGGTTTTCAAGATGCGAAGGTATTTATTTAAATAGATTCGCTCATAAAGTAGAATTTGGAGTCTGCGTTTGAAAACCAAAAGGAAGGTTTGTAAACTCCATGACGTGGCACGAATGCATTAGAGTCGCGTATGAAAACTAATGACGGAATACAGTAGCGTGAACACCATCGGTTTCTGCATAACGTTTAATCATTTTGGCAAGTTCATTTTGCTGCTTAGTGATTATTTCAGATATTTGGTCCTCCCCATGCCGTCATTCTTTATAGTTCGATTATAGTCCATATTTATCTGTTAAATAAGTAGTAGTGAGAGGATTAGGCAAACATTTGACACGAACGGGATAACGCTCGCTTTGTCATCTGGTGCATAATAAGATGTGAAGTGGGTGTCTGTTTTGAATATCGATTGAGTTGATTTACACATAATAATTAAAAATACTGGAGGATTTTATATGCGAAAAGTAACTTTGAACAATGGGGTTGAGATACCTATACTCGGTTTTGGTGTTTATCAGATCCAAGATGCAAATGAATGTCAACAAAGCGTTTATGACGCTATTATGGCAGGCTATCGGCTGATTGATACCGCTGCCTCTTATTTAAATGAAGAAGCAGTTGGCAGAGCAATCAAACGTAGTGGTGTGACAAGAGAGGAGTTATTTATCACTACGAAACTTTGGGTTCAGGATACTGGTTATGAGCGTACAAAAAAGGCATTTGAAAAATCACTGGAAAGATTGCAGTTGGATTATTTGGATTTGTATTTAATTCACCAGCCATATGGAGATGTGTTTGGTTCTTGGCGCGCTATGGAGGAATTGTATCGTGAAGGAAAGGTCCGTGCAATCGGCGTTAGTAACTTCCATGAGGATCGCCTGATCGATTTGATTATTCATAATGAAGTAGTTCCTGCCGTAAACCAGGTTGAAACGCACCCATTCAACCAGCAAATCGAAAATGCAAAATTCATGAAAGAGAATAATGTTCAGATCGAATCCTGGGCACCTTTCGCTGAAGGGAAAAATAACTTGTTCCAGAATGAAATATTGGTATCCATAGCTGAAAAGTATAATAAATCCGTTGCTCAGGTGGTTTTACGTTGGTTGACACAAAGAGAAGTTGTTGTGATTCCAAAGTCTGTTCGTAAAGAGAGAATTATCGAAAACTTCGATATCTTTGACTTTGAGTTAAGCCAAGAGGATATGGAGTCGATTACTACGTTAGATACAAAACAGAGCCTGTTCTTTTCACATCGCGATCCTGACATGGTGAAATGGATCGGTACCCGTAAACTCGATATCTAACCATCTTTCAAAAGATCACCCGTAGGTTTTGATTATGCCAAAAGAACCAATATTTAACAATAAAGTTAAAAGCATGGAGTAGATGCCCTAAGGAAATCTACTCCTCTTTTTCGTTTGCGGTATCAATGTATTTATTAAGCTAATCTGCCCGTTAGCGTAACAAGGCTGCCATTCAATCCACGGCAGCCTCATGGTTTAGTTTATTGAGCTGCCTCAACAAAGACCTCTTCTTTTGCTTCCCGTTTTACGGCTTCAATCAGTGTTTAGACAATCATTTTACATATTTGAAATTTGCAACTTTCCCCTCTAAGCCTTCCTCATCCTGGTCCGTTCCTCTTCCACCATGAGCTCCCTTCTAAAGGAAGTCTTTATGCATAGGTATACTCCGGTCCCAATCGTTCGATAACTCGATCCAACTGTCTGGTTAGATAAGGCGAAACGTCACCAATGCCAGCCACTGCTTCTAACAAGGGAAAGGGTTGCCCACCCCACGGGCCTTGTGGATCAAAGACTTGTCTACCGATTCGCAAGCCTCCTGTTTCCTTGAAGATGTTCAATCGTTCCAATCCTTCAATAAGCAGCCCGACCGGCAGCGTTTTGTTCCTACGTCGGGACCATTCTGCCAAGAAGGACATGCCGCGTAATATATCATATTCAAAAAACCTCGGAAAGCAAGGCTTCAGCCATTCCATATCGATGACGCTTCTATTTTGTTTAGAACATACAAGACGATGCTCAATTAAATAACGTGCGCCTTCATCTAAGAAAACGGCTTCCTGTTCAGTAAATTCACGGTCTGTATGCCATAAGATAGCTTCAAGCGGAGGAAGTGTTGAAACAATAGAGCTCTTTTTAGAATGAGTATAAGCTTCAGGGTCGCAGTTCAGCCCGCCATCAGGTAACTGATGCTTTAAGAGCCATTCGCGAATCCAAGGCAGTTCCTTGTCCAAATCACAGCCATACGCCATTAGAATCATATAGTATACGGCAAGTTCACAATGGCAGCAATCCATCTTCATCTTATCACTTTCACTTGTTGGATGGTCATCGGCGGATATGATGAAGGTCGGCCAGACCTGAGTTTCGAGTAAATATTTTGCTCCGACAATAGCAGACTCGGGAATTAGTTTCACCTCTCCCATTTCATAAAGAGCACCCATATGCCACCAAGCTCCATCCCATTTTCGACGGCTGCACTCGCCGTGAGTCATCCCCAAATGCGGAGTAGATTCAAGGAACTGTATAGATTCTTCGATTGCTAAACGAATATTTTGATTTGTTTCCATCTGGGTATCTCCTTTTTGATTACCTCTACTTCACGCTTCAGTTAAGCAACGCCTCACCTCGTATACCCTTCCACTCTTAAAAAATTCGATATGTTATTAAACTATCCTGCCCGTTAGTTTAATAAAAAGAGCAGATTGTAACGCCTGCTCAACAATGCGTGATATTCAACTACCGTGTCCCGTTAGCTCAAATATATCTTGCTTAGAGAGACTCGATTCCCCATTCTTTATATAAGTCGTTAAGCTCATGTGATGTCTTTGTAACAAAACTCTTAACCACATCTTCTTTTAAATAAATTGGGGTAATCTGGGGTTCATTGTCCTTATTGCGTAGCCACTGTAGTTGTATATCTCGGTATTGGCTTACTTCAATTTGAGTTAACAATGGTTCAATACTATACGCATTTCCTACTTAGAGCTTGTTGAGAACGGCTTCAGCCCATTCTTTTCTCCTAATTAAATTAAATTCCACCTGATTTGACTCAATATTATAAACTTTTCTTATTTCATCTTTTTTTCCTCGGTACTCACGTTCAAAATTCGAATAAACTGTTTCCGTCCATCTTATGTCCGCATAGATATGAGCAAAATACCCCAGCTATCGCAAAATGGACCATCGGATAAGGCATTCTTGATAACCTCCTAAGTTAAGAAAATCAATAGATGTAGCTATACACCAGCATACTACAACATATTGAAACTAACCCGCCCGTTAGCTGAATAGACTGCCGAATCATGCCTGCAGTCGAGTATACCATCTACCATAATGATTAAGAAAGAAAAGAGAGAGTTGACTGACTTCTTTTCGTCTGAATATACCTTGATTACTTTAAAGTGCTTATGTCACTTTAAAGTGTGTACTTCCTATGTATGGTTAGTTGATGCAAAATAATGTTGTACAAAGAATAGTACAGAAGGAGCTGAAACACTATGAATAATGAATCTACAACAACACGTAAAGTCGCCTTGGTCGTAGGTGCGAATGGTGTTATCGGTCGCAACCTCATTGATCACCTCATCTCTCTTCCTGATTGGGACGTGATCGGTGTATCGCGTCGCGGTGGAGAATCTAGCAACCATGTTCAATATGTGGCTGCGGATCTACTCAATATAGACGATCTTCACGAGAAGTTAAGCGATTTAACTGGGGTAACACACATTTTTTATGCTGCTTACCAAGACCGTCCAACTTGGGCTGAACTTGTTCCACCGAATCTTGCCATGTTAGTGAACATCGTAGAAGTGATCGAACCAATCGCGTCGGGCTTGAAACATGTCAGTCTGATGCAGGGATATAAGGTATACGGCGCACATCTCGGCCCGTTCAAAACTCCTGCTCGTGAGACAGACGCCAACCACATGCCTCCTGAGTTCAATATTGATCAGCAAGATTTCTTAGAACAACGGCAAAAAGGTAAGGCTTGGACTTGGTCGGCACTCCGTCCTTCAGTAGTCTGCGGCTTCTCGCTTGGAAATCCGATGAACCTCGCAATGGTCATAGCGATTTACGCTTCAATTTCGAAGGAACTTGGAATCCCTTTGCGATTTCCAGGTAAGTCGGGAGCTTACAACAGCCTCTTGGAGATGACAGACGCGGGGCTTCTCGCAAAGGCAACAGTATGGGCGGCGACCGACGAGCGCTGTGCGAATCAGGCATTCAACATTACGAACGGCGATCTGTTTCGTTGGAATGAGTTATGGCCAAAGATCGCTCAATACTTTGGCATGGAAACAGCGCCTCCGTTGCAGATGTCTCTGGACGTTGTCATGGCGGACAAGGAGCAGCTTTGGAACAAAATGGTTGAGGAACATGGGCTTGCTCGGAATTCCTATAAAGATGTATCCTCTTGGCTATTCGGCGATTTCGTATTTGCATGGGATTACGATTTTTTTGCCGACGGAACGAAGGCTCGTCGTTTAGGCTTTCACGAATTCGTCGATACCGAAGCAATGTTTATGAACATCTTCAACGACTTCCGCAAGCGTAAAGTCATCCCGTAAACTACCGTATAAAATAAGAAAGCCGACCTTGTATTGGGTCGGTTTCTTAACTGTTATTTACGTCTGTAAGCATTGGATTAGCCAGAACAGTAGCCTTTCCCTCGTACTTTCTCTCTATATGCGAATCCCCCCAACGGCACATCAGATGTAGGAGTTCCTTTAGACTCCAGCCGTAGTCTGTCAACTCATACTCAACTCTAGGTGGTACCTGATTATAGGAAATACGTAAGATGACGCCCTCTTCTTCAAGCTCCCGAAGGTGCTGCGTTAACATCTTTTGAGTAATTGCGGGAATCAAGCTCTTAAATTCATTATTACGTTTCTTACCGAATGTCAAATGAAAGAGAATAACAGGTTTCCATTTCCCACCAATTACCTCTAAAGTTGCCTCAACTGCAGTGTTGTAAATTTTTTCAGTCTTTTTCACACAACTTGCCCCTTTTCGAATATTTCGACACAGGTCATTGGTAACTCCTGATGAACTGGAGCCATTAATTGTCCCTATTAAACATTATAACCAAAATATTACGCTATCCTGCCCGTTAGTTGAGAAAACGACAGCCACTTTATCGTCTACCGTCTCCTCATGCTTATTGAACTATCGTTACCCGTTAGAATTCCTGTAGAATGAATAATTTGGCCTTTGCACAAAAACGAGCGCCTCGGTACGATGGGGTTGCACAC
>NZ_SLTL01000041.1:0-31015 GCF_014858585.1 Paenibacillus sp. 23TSA30-6
GTGCGGTGAAAGCTGCATGCACGGTGTGGAGGAGGGGAAAAGGCGGAGATCATATCAAACCCTTACCTATTCCAATAGTTTGACCTCAAAACCAAAGGGAATATGTTCAGCGCCAAGGACGGTATCCGCATCACGCCATCATTCTATTGGGTAAGCAAGGATGGTCGTCAGCGAGAAGAGGTGGAGCTGTATACACATGCGGGAAGCCGCAAGTTCATCCGCTTGGGATCGGCGGAGGATCGGGAGAAGCGATATGCCATTTTAAATGAGCGGCTGCGCAATGTACCGACGGAGGAAATGCAGGATACAGCAGCCTACCAATACAAGCACGAGCTGAGCGAAGCACAGCGGAGCCAGTCGACGCTGGAACGCTATGTTTCCCTCTATGCCCAGCGTATCACGCGCAGCAAGACGTGGATCGGCCGTTACGATTGGCTGGTGCTGCCTGCTGCGGTCCGTACCTTGATCGGTCCGAAGACGGACCTGCCGGATGGAGTCGATGTCGACCGTGCCAATGCGTCGATTCAACGCTGGTATGGCGAATATACCCTGCCTGCTGATGTATACGTGGTTCCTAAAGGGACTGATTTACGTGAAGAAAGCCGTCGCCGGGAGCTAAACGAGCATGCGAGCATATTTAAGAAAACGGGCTACATCATTGTTAACTTCAATTTGGAGTCGCTCCGTCAGGGGGATACCGAGCATCCACATTTGCAGTATATTAACGGCCCGCTGCTGAACCAGTGGCAACTGGAAGGCTACCGGAGAGAAGTAAAAGACCCGTACGGGCAACCCTTTCATTTACAGGATGGGGATGTAGTGTTTTACCATGCAGACCAGTCCAGCCGGGATGATTTTAGTTCCTTTGTTCCACATTAAGAACCCAAAAGAAGCTCACTTGATGGGAGATGCTTTTCATCCTTCGGTGAGCTTCTTCTATGCAAGCTGAACTGAAAAAATGTACATGTAAACGAAGTAGGCGAATGGTGCTGTACAAGCGAAGCGGTCGCTTTAAAAGCGAGTTTCTTTTGCAAAAGTGGATTGGAGATGGGACGGGGATCATTTTGCCGGATTTAACCGGGTCTTTGCCCATGCCCTTCATGCGGTATAATAGACCGATACGTCTGTGGGCTTTTTTCCTGCGGAGAACACGAGAACGGATGAATAAGGGAACAATATAACGAAAGGAGTGGCGATGATGGATGAAAAGGATTGCCTGATGTTGTGCTACATTGCAGAAGAACATAGTCTGAAACGTGCCGCCGAGCGTTTGTATATTACACAGCCCGCCTTGACCTACCGTCTGAACCAATTGGAAAAGGAGTTCGGGGTGCCGATTATCGTACGCGGGAACAGGGGAACGAAGCTGACCATGGAAGGGGAAAGATTGGCTGAGTATGCCAAACGAAATTTGAGAGAATTGACCGAATTAAAAGAAGCCGTTATTCATCTGAGAGGTGAGGTAAAAGGAACGCTTCGTTTGGGGATTTCAAGCTACTACGGGCATTATCGGCTTCCGCCGATCTTAAAGAGCTTCAAGGATATTTATCCTGACGTGCAATTTTCGGTTACCTGCGGACTCAGTGCAGAAATCTATGAAATGCTTCGCGGGGATGAAATTCATTTGGGTGTCATTCGCAATGACTACCCTTGGTCTGAGGGGAAGCATCTTCTTTCCGAGGAGCATATTTGCGTGATCTCCAAAAAAGCTGTAGAGCTTGAACAATTGCCGGAGCTTCCGCTGATTCGTTATAAGGACCCGGGCAAACCGCAGCTTTCCGGTCACATGTACTCCTCGTTTAACGAATCGGTGCAAGCGTGGTGGAGTGAGATGTTGGGCAGGCCGCCGCGGGTTTCCATGGAGGTGGACAGCTACGAAACCTGTAAGGAAATGGTCCGACACGGACTGGGATATTCCATCGTACCCGAAATTTTTGTCTCTCCAAAGGATGAATTGTATGCATTTAATTTGATTCGCAAGAATGGGGAGCCTGTGCTGCGTCGAACATGGATGTTGTATAAAAATAAATCCAGCCACCTTATGGCAGTGGAAAGATTTGTAGAATGGATGCTCCAGTCTTAACCTGATGAAGGCAGCGAATATACGTAATTATTGGTGAATAATGGCGTATTTTTAAAAAAGTCATGTCATATATAAAATAATTTTAAGTATAAAGCCAAAAAATATTAAATTTACTTCACTGGCATTCGCTTATACAATGTTGAATATTGATTGTATATTTATTCGTTATGACGAATGAAAGGCGGCATTCCATTGATGAACTCAACAGCGAACGGACATAATGGCAGAACGCCATCCTATGAAGAGATTATGAAGGCTGTAGATGCAAAGGACCACGAATTACGGGAGCTTGCCCGAACAATACATAAACATCCTGAGCTAAGCTTTCATGAATACCAGGCACAGGGCTGGCTCACAAATACACTGGAACAGGCAGGTTTTGCTGTGGAAAAAGGTATTGCCGGACTGGAAACCTCCTTCCGTGCGGAATGGGAAGGGAAGTCCGGCGGACCCACAATCGCTCTGCTGGCTGAATATGATGCACTCCCAGCGATTGGACATGCCTGCGGACACAACCTGATTTGTACCGCATCAGTGGGGGCCGCTATAGCCCTGAAGGAAGCGATGCCGGATCTGCCCGGACGCATCGTGGTGCTAGGCACACCAGCCGAGGAAGAGGGTGGTGGCAAAATCATCATGTGCGAGCATGGCGTGTTCGACGGCATTGACGCCGTAATGATGGTGCATCCGCAGAGCAAAACGATGGTTTTGCGAGGGGGATTGGCCTGCGTGGATGCCACGTTTACGTTTCATGGCAAGCAGGCCCATGCCGCTTCCTCCCCGGAGAAGGGCATTAGCGCACTGGATGCCATGATTAATGCCTTTGTGGCGATTAATTCGGTTCGCCAGTTCGTCACCAGTGACGTGCGTATCCACGGCATCATTACAAAGGGCGGAGACGCCCCGAATGTTGTACCGGAGCTGTGCGAGGCTGTGTTTATTTTGAGGGCGCAAACCGTCGTCGGCTTGGCTGAGGTGCGGAACAAGGTGTACCGCGCTGTTCGTGCAGCGGCAGAAGGCATGGGCGCAACCGTGGATATTGCCGAGGGACTTATTTATGCGGAGCGCAATACAAACAAGAGATTAGCCGCTTTATTCCAGAGCAATCTGGAGCAGCTCGGTCTGGAGGTTCACGAGCCACCTGCACAGGGGGGTATCGGTTCGTCGGATATTGGCAATGTCAGCCAGATTACCGCAGCAATTCATCCTTATATCCGACTGGGTGACGCGTCCACGCATACACCGGAATTTGCTCAGCTTGCGGGAGCGGAGGAAGGCATGATTGAAATGAACTATGCCGCCAAAGCGCTGGCCTTGACAGCTTATGATCTAGTGACCGATCCGATGGCTTTGAGTGAGGTACGGACTGAATTTGAACAGTGGCAAGCGCAGAGAAACGGGGGAGCATCCGAATGAGTAGCAACACGACCGTACCGAGCGGCCCCAAAAAATGGCTGAAAATGCCGCATACCTTTGTCATTCTTATTTTTCTGACCTTAGTGGCCGGGATATTGACCTATGTCGTGCCCGCTGGAGAGTTTGAACGGGTTAAAAATGAAACAACCGGCAAAACGCTGCTCGTTCCCGGTTCGTACGCTCATGTCGATCCGAATCCGGTTACGCTGTGGGATATTCCGAAATCCATCGTATCCGGTCTGGTCGATTCTGCCGATGTGGTCTTTTTCATTCTGATCATCGGCGGTGTTTTTCAGATTATTACGTCCTCCGGAACGATTGAGGCGGTGACGGGGAGAGTCGCGAGGTCTTTTTCCAACAAAGGCATATGGGTGATTCCGGTATTTATTACCCTGTTTTCCGTGGGCGGTTTTACGATGGGTATGTCCACCGAGGTTATGGTATTCGTGCCGATTGGTATTGCTATCGCCCGGGCGTTGAAATTTGATGCGATGACGGGTACGGCCATGATTTCACTGGGGGCTTCCTGCGGATTTACTGCCGGGCTGCTGAATCCGTTTAATGTCGGCTTGGCACAGGCGATTGCGCAAATCCCTATTTTTTCAGGGCTGTGGCTTCGTGCCATCCTGTTGGTTATCTTGATCGTCATTACGAGCTTATATATTATGCGTTATGCCAGTAAAGTGAAGAAAAGCCCGGAAAGCAGCCTCGTTTACGAATTGGAAAAGAGCGCTGAAGACAAGCCAGTGGATCTATCCAATCTGCCTTCCATACAGCTTAAGCATATCCTGATCATTTTGACCGTTGTAGTAAGCTTCGCGATGTTGATCTGGGGAGTGTCCAAAAAAGATTGGTGGATGGAGGAACTGGCTGCCCTGTTTCTTTCGATGGGAGTCATTTCCGGCTTTTGTGCAGGCTACGGGCCAAGTCGCATTGCGACAGAGTTTGCCAAAGGGGCCAAAGATATCACCTATGGTGCGCTGATTATCGGTTTTGCACGTTCCATCGTGGTTGTACTGGATCACGGCAATGTGATTGATTCCATCGTTAACAGCCTTGCTATCATGGTGGGACATTTGCCTGAATCGGTACAAGTGCTGGGCATGTATGTGTTCCAAAACATTATGAACGTATTCATCACCTCCGGTTCGGGAATGGCCGCAACGACGATGCCGATTATGGTGCCACTGTCCGATCTGCTCGGCATTACTCGCCAAACGACAGTGCTTGCCTTCCAATTGGGAGACGGATTTTCGAACATGATTTTGCCTACATCCTCAGCCTTAATGGGGAGCTTGGCCGTATCGGGTATTCCGTATCAGAAATGGGTTCGTTTCTTTTGGCCGCTACTGGCTGTGTGGTTCGTACTGGGTGCAGTATTCGTGGTTGTCGCTCAAATTATCGGATATCACTAAACTATAAAGTATGATCGGTCTTTATATGGTTTAAAGTTTCATGGCTAATTCATCAGCAATATTTTTCAGCCCTCATCTTGCCGTGTTCGTACAGGCTTGGTGGGGGCTGTTTTATGTGAAACGGCAAACAACACGGATTTGTGAAGAGAAATCCCCGGATATTTAAACGCTTTTGGGAGAACGGCAAAACTATAATAATAAGGAATTTAAATTATGTAAGCGCAATCATTTTGAGTATTTGCTTGTCATCACAACACAATTGAGGAGGACGACTTGGATGGCTCAAAGGAAAGGCGCATGGCGAAAGGGAACCTTGACCGCCGCGTTGGCAACGATGCTGGCGATGACGGGTACAACTGTGGGGATGGCGGCAGAAGCTCCATCTGAACCGGAGCTTCAGGCAGCATCGGCTGTTGCCGTCGAACAGAACCGAAGTGGCAGCATCCAACTGGAAAAGCTAGATCGGGGACTGGTGGCTGCGGTGACGCCGGAGGGTGTATTTCTAAGCTGGCGGCTGCTGGCGCAGGAAGTGAATGGTTACAGCCCAACGGGGCTGACAGGCGCGAATTTTAATGTATACCGTGACGGTAAAAAGATCTCGACGGTGACCGACAGCACCAACTATGTGGATAAAGAAGGAAGCGGAAAAGCGGTGTACAGAGTAGCTTCGGTCGTGAATGGACGGGAAAAGGATCGCAGCGCCAAAGTGACGCCGTGGCAGCAGGGTTACTATGAACTTCCTCTCCAAAAGCCTGCCGATGGGGTAACGCCCGCAGGAGAATCCTATACGTATTCGGCCAATGATATGAGTGTGGGGGATGTGGATGGAGATGGACAATATGAATTTTTTGTAAAATGGGACCCGTCGAACTCCAAGGACGTTTCTCAGAAGGGCTATACCGGAAATACGTATGTTGATGCATATACGGTTGAGGGCAGGCTGTTATACCGGATCGACCTGGGTGTGAATATTCGGTCAGGTGCGCATTATACACAGATGATGGTGTACGATTTTGATGGTGACGGCAAAGCCGAGCTGATGTTCAAAACGGCTCCAGGTACCAAAACGATTACTTTTGACAAGAAGGGCAAGCCGAAAAAAGAAACCTATATTACCCTGCCCCGTGAGGATCGCAAAGCAGGAATTACGCATAAGGACGATTATCGTTTAAGCCGCACGGATTATTACGAGCATGTGGTGAACATGTTCATGAACTGGACGGAACATGAAGAAGTGGTCAAAGGAAAATGGCCTGCTACGCTGGAGGAATGCTTTGGTATCGCTCCAAAGTATAGCTATCCGTTATCCCGTAAGGATGCGGAAAGCCTGACGGACTACTTTATGGATGTATACGCGCCTGCGCGGAGCGACAAAAACAAGCTGAGAGAGTTCGAAGGCTTCATTGTGGATGGGCCGGAATATTTGACCATTTTCAAAGGAAAAACGGGAGCCGAGCTGGACACTGTCCGCTATGAGCCGGAGCGTCATGACGATGGCCTCATGTGGGGCGATTACGCCATGGCCCGGATTGAACCCGCAAACCGGGTGGATCGTTTCCTGGCAGGCGTGGCTTACTTGGACGGCCGCAAACCGTACGCCGTGTTTGCACGCGGCTATTATACACGTTCCACGCTGGTCACCTACACATGGAACGGTCGCCATCTCGAAAAGCATTGGATGGTGGACAGCGGTTGGGCGCCGATGACGAATCCGTTTAACGATAGTCCGCACGGGCGCGATGGAACAGACCCGAATTTCGGCACCTTGACCACACAGGGAGCCCATTCGCTGAGCGTGGCGGATGTGGATGGTGACGGCAAGGACGAAATCGTATACGGCTCTGCCACCATCGACCATGATGGCAGCCTGCTGTACAGCTCGTTTGATGTCATGCCTCCAGAAAGCGCGATTCCGGGCCAAACAGCCAGACTGGGACACGGCGATGCGCTGCATGTGACGGATATTGACCCTGATCGGCCGGGAAAAGAAATCTTTATGGTGCATGAGGGCGGCACCTATGCTCCTTATGGTTATTCCCTGCGCGATGCCAAAACGGGCAAGGTCATTTACGGCGGATACTCCGGCAAGGATACGGGCCGGGGGATGATTGGTGACATAGACCCTGAACAGCGAGGACTGGAAACCTGGGCTATGGGCTTATGGACCGCGGCGGGCAAGCAACTCGATACCAAGATGCCAGGCACCAATATGAGTATCAAATGGGCGGCGGACATGACCACTCAAATCGTAAATGGGGCGATTGACGTGACCCCAACTATTGAGGACTGGAAACGAGGCACATTGCTGTCCGCAACAGGCACTAAAACGAACAACTATACCAAAGGAACGCCATCGCTGGTAGCAGACATTTTTGGAGACTGGCGGGAGGAAATGCTCGTCCGCACAGCGGATAGCTCGGCGATCCGTATCTATTTGAGCACTGAGCCTACGACGCATAAATTGTACACACTGATGCATGATCCGCAGTACCGGGCGGATGTGGCGCGTCAAAATACGGGCTATAACCAGCCATCCTATACCAGCTATTACTTCGCATCTGATATGGATTGGGCGAACGTGCCGATTCCCAAGCTCTACACGCCAAGAGCCGTAATTCAGGAAGAGAGCGGCGATGAGGTGGATGAGGTAGAGTCAGCAGTATCAGCAGAGGAATAATGAACTTTGGGGACGACAAGTAAGTTGATTACAATGAAATCGCAAGGAGAGCCGTATTTACGTGCTCTCTTTTTTGCATAATTTTAATTCCTGCAACCGGAGTCTCCAATTTGCTGGTTAAACGAAGCCGTTCGGAAGGGTATAATAAAATATAGTGCTGTATAAAGTGCGTATATATGGTTTTACAGCAGGCTTGATTCATATAACCATTACACGCTGATCTGGAAGGACGGCTATGGGCAATTGGAGGAATGCTTGTGGTAATGATGTTTTCTTTTCTAAAAAAATATCGGGTTCCAGCCATCGCAGCGCTCGTGATGATGCTGCTGGAATTGACGGTAGAGCTATCGCAGCCATATTTGATCTCTAAAATCATTGATGAGGGCATCCGGCAGCAGGATTTGTCCGTCGTCTGGTTATGGGGCAGTGTACTGGTAGGGAGTGCAGTTATCGCTTTTATGGCGGGTATATCCAGTTCCTTTTTTGCTTCCCATGCCAGTCAGGGCTTCGGCTATGATTTGCGGGAAAAGCTGTACCGTAAAGTGCAATCCTTTTCGTATCCTGTGTTTAAACGTTTTGCCACTTCGTCGCTGATTACGCGCCTGACCGGGGATGTCACGCAAGTACAGGATACGGTGTTTATGAGCCTGCGGTTTATGACACGGGTTCCGCTTGTAGTCATCGGCAGTATTGTGATGGCACTGGTTGTACATTTCAGGCTTGGGCTACTATTGGCGGTTATGGCCCCGGTGCTGTTCGTGTTTGTGCTGGTGATGATGCGGCGAACGGTCACTTTGTTTAAGGGTGTCCAGCGTCGTCTGGATGATGTTAACGGGGTGATTCAGGAGAACCTGACAGGTATCCGGCTCATTCGGGTTTTTGTGCGGATGCGGCATGAAATCGAGCGTTTTGCCCACTACGGGGGTGAACTGATGAAAGGGACGGTTTCCGCTCTGCGCTGGACAGAAACGACGATGCCGTTCATTTTGTTTACGATGAATGTTGGAATTATCGCCGTGCTTTGGTTTGGAAGGGGGCAAATTTCCACAGGGGATGCGAGTGTAGGACAGGTGGTCGCGGTCGTCAATTATTCCTTGCGGACCATAGGGGCCCTGTCTGCCTTGTCCGGCATCGTGGTCGTGTTTTCGCGGGCGACCGCCTCTACGGGACGGATTCGAGAGGTATTGGAAACACATAATGAAGATGGGCGAGCGATGGATTCTGTTCCAACACATAACACACGGATTGAGGGACAGGTGGAAATGGACCGGGTGAGCTTTCATTATCCGGGCAGTGATTTGGCTGTACTAAAGGATATTTCCTTTATGGCTCGACCAGGTGAGCGGATAGCTATTATGGGGGCCACTGGCTCGGGCAAATCCTCACTTGTGCAGCTGATTACGCGTCTGTATGAAGAAGATGAAGGTCATGTGCGTTTTAACGGAAAGGACGCTCGTGAACTGGATGCGTCCATATTACGAGAGGCTATTGGCTATGTCCCTCAGGAGGTACTGCTATTCACCGGCTCAATTCGGGATAATATTGCTTGGGGGCTGGAGAATGCCAGCCTGGAGCAAATTAAGGAAGCCGCACGTATGGCGCAAATCCATAATATGATTGAACGCTTGCCGCAAGGCTATGACACGATGCTCGGGCAGCGTGGCGTCAATCTGTCCGGTGGACAGAAGCAGCGGCTAGCTATTGCCCGCGCGCTGGTGCGCCATCCGGCGGTGCTGATTTTGGACGACAGCACAAGTGCACTGGATGTAGGGACAGAAGCAGCACTACTGAATGCACTCGATGGCCTGTCCTGTACGACATTTCTCATTACGCAGAAAATCAGCTCAACCGCATCGGCAGATCAGATTTTACTGCTGGATGAGGGTCGCCTGATGGCAAGTGGAAGCCATAAGCATCTCATGGATAGCTCGGATCTATATCGGCGTATCTATGAATCACAATATGGAAAGGAGGAGTCGCATGTTTAAAGAACTCATTGAACCATTCCGTCAGCCTACACCGCCGTCCGGTGTGCTGCGAAATCCGGCGGGAGCTGAGGGACGCCGCAAGGCCAAGGCCAAGAACTGGTCCGGCACGCTGGGCAAGATATGGGAGTATCTGGCCCACCGCAAGGCCAAGCTGAAGCTGGTGCTGTTTATGGTACTGCTCAGTTCCGGACTGGCTCTGCTGGGTCCGTATTTGGTCGGCGTCGCAGTGGACGATTTTCTGGAAGGTCCGGGCGGACGCACGTGGATTTATTTTCTCATTGGGCTGGGGGCTGTGTATTTGCTTAATTCGCTGACCTCCTGGCTGCAAAATATCTGGATGATCGAAATCGCCCAAGAGACCGTGTACCGGATGCGTTTCGACCTGTTTTCACATTTGCATCGGCTACCGATTCCTTTCTATGGCAAACGTCAGCAGGGAGAAATCATGAGCCGTCTGACCAATGATATCGAAAATGTCAGCTCTACGCTGAACAGCTCGGCCATTCAGATTTTTTCGAGCATATTGACGCTAATCGGTACGCTCACGGTGATGCTGTGGTTAAGCCCGCTGATGACCCTGCTCACCTTTATTGTGGTGCCGTTAATGGCAGCCGGGATGCGCTGGATTACACGCCGCACCGGGCCTTTATACAAGGAACGCCAGAAGAACCTGGGGGAACTGAACGGTTATATTGAAGAAACGCTGTCCGGGCAGCAGATTATCAAAGCATTTTCGCAGGAAAAGAGAGTTATTCGCGGCTTTGGCGAACGTAATGATCGTATCCGTCTGTCGGGCTTCTGGGCACAAACGATTTCCGGTTTTATTCCGAAGCTGATGAACGGGCTGAATAATCTCAGTTTTGCCATTGTAGCGGGGATCGGCGGGATTTTGGCCATTCACGGCTCTATTACCATCGGGACAATCATCATCTTTGTGGAGTATGCTCGTCAGTTCACCAGACCGCTGAACGATCTGGCTAACCAGTGGAACACCCTGCTGTCCGCCATTGCCGGCGCTGAGCGTGTATTTGAAATATTGGATGAGGATGAAGAGTCCAAGGATGAACGCGGCGCAGTGGAGGTAGAGCATGTAGAGGGGGCTGTGCGGTTTACGAATGTTTCCTTCGGTTATGATGAGGGAAGCGCTACGCTGAAAGGTATCTCTTTTGAAGCCAAGCCGGGTGAGATGATCGCGCTGGTCGGTCCGACCGGGGCCGGAAAAACGACGCTGATCCAGTTGATATCCCGTTTTTACAGTCCCGACAAGGGAATGATCACGCTAGATGGACGTGACATTACCACCATACAGCGTGAAAGCTTGCGCTCCCGCATGGCGTTTGTGCTACAGGATTCCTTTCTGTTCCAAGGGACAATCCGCGAAAATATCCGCTTCGGCAGACTAGATGCCACCGATGAAGAGATAGAGGAAGCATCGAAGCTGGCGAATGCCCACTCCTTTATCATGCGGATGAAGGACGGATACGACAAGGTGCTGGAGGCTAACGGCAGCGGCATCAGCCAAGGGCAAAAACAGCTGCTGGCTATTGCCCGCGCTATTTTGGCCAACCCTTCAATCCTCGTACTCGACGAGGCAACCAGCAGCATCGACACGATTACTGAGATAAAAATACAAGAAGGACTGGAGCGGCTTATGCAGGGGCGAACAAGCTTCGTCATTGCGCATCGACTGAATACCATTCGTCAGGCTGACCGGATTCTCGTTTTAAAGGATGGACGTTTGGATGAGCAAGGCTCACATGATGAACTGCTGACCCACAAAGGATTTTACAGTGATTTATATTATGGTCAGTTGAGAAAGCAAAGCTCTTAAGCCGGCTCTGGATAAGCAGATTTGTAGGCATGATGTAGAAGCTTTATGATGCTAAAAAGGACTACCCTGGGGCAGTCCTTTTTAAGTAAGCCTTTTTTACAGGTACGTACTATTAAAGGTTTACAGGGGCAGATGTTTGAAATTAAGATACCTCGGTCGAGGACAGAGGATTTTACACTGGTAAGTTTTCGCAATATTTTATATACCCATACCCCCTATGGGTATGTTAGTATTGGTGTGTAAGAAAAAAATCCCACATCAAAGGAGAGATCATCATGAAAATCGCAATCATGCTTTTCGATGGAATCACAGCATTAGATGCAATTGGTCCATACGATGTATTTGCTGCTACACTGAAATGTGAAGTGAAGTTTGTCGCTAAGAAAAAAGGGTTAATCAAGCTGGACTCAAATATGGGTTATTTGCATGCCGATTACAGTTTTTCTGAAGTTACTTCAGCTGATATTCTTGTTGTTCCAGGTTGCAGTCCGCCAAATTATAAAACTCCAATGAATGACGAAGAAACGTTAAATTGGATTCGCCAAATACATGAAACTACGAAATGGACCACGTCGGTTTGCAACGGCTCTCTGATTTTGAGCGCCGCAGGCTTGTTAAATGGAACCGTAGCCACCAGTCATTGGGGTTCCTTAGACCTGCTCCAATCTCTTGGAGCCATTCCAACAGATGAGAGAGTGGTTCGTCAGGGCAAAATCGTTACAGCAGCCGGTGTCTCCTCTGGTATTGATATGGCACTCCAGCTAATGGCATGGGAATTGGGAGAAGATATGAGTAAAGGAGTCCAACTGATTTTGGAATACGATCCTCAGCCTCCGTTTGACACGGGTTCACCAAAGAAAGCACCTGCTATATTGGTAGAACAAATAAGAGGGATGTTACAAGAGTTTGCAAAACAAGAGCCCAATGTGTAACTCAAGAATAACAAGATCTCTTTCCGGTATTAGCTTGGCTTAATAGGTTTGTAATTTTATTTACAAGGGTCCCTATTTCAACTAATGTAGTTTACACATAGTAAAGGATTACATAGTGTAAATGGTTGGAGGGGGTTACAAACATGAGCAGCTTACCTAAGTCTGCTAAATTTCCACTTTTCATTCTGATGCTGAATTTGTTTATTGCTTTATTGGGTCAAGGTATGGTGATTCCCATTCTGCCTGAATATCTGAAACAATTTAATGCGGCAGGAGCTGCTGCGGGGTATCTTATTGCCGCTTTTGGAGCAGCACAGTTTATTTTTTCGCCCCTAGGTGGGCAGCTTTCGGATAGATGGGGTCGAAAATCCATGATCATCACCGGTCTGTTTTTAACCGTCATCTCGGATCTAATGTTTGCTGTATCTACGACACTGCCTCTTCTATATATTGCCCGATTTATCGGGGGGATAGGTATTGGATTAATGGTTCCTTCCAATATGGCCTACGTCGCTGATATTACCACTTCTGAAACCCGAGCTAAAGGAATGGGATACTTGGGTGCCTCCATGAATTTGGGTATGGTGCTTGGTCCGGGGTTAGGTGGTATGATTGCTGAGTTTGGCATAAGGGTGCCCTATTTTTTTGCTGGTGGACTTGGACTTGTAGCTACGCTGCTTAGCTTATATATGCCAGAGACACTACCCAAGGAAAAACGAAAATCCGCTAGCCAATGGGTCCGCCGAGAGCCAATTCGCAACCAAATCCTAAATTCATTTCGGACATCCTATTTTCGTTATCTTCTCCTCATTCTGATAATGACATTAGGTTTGATGAATTACGAAACGGTGTATGCTCTTTTTGTGGAACGAAAATATGGTTTTGATGCCACTAAAATCTCAATGATCATTACGGTTGGTGCAATTATAGGCATCGTTGTGCAGATATGGCTACTTGATTATCTCATCAAGAGACTTGGTGAGATGAAGCTTATACGTCTCTCTTTGATCATGACAGCCATCGCTTTACTGTTAATGATAATTAAGATCAATTTAGGTTATCTGCTGGCGGTATCGGCTCTGTTTTTTGCTTTTAATGCCTTCCTAAGGCCAACCGTAAGTACAATGATCGCGAACTCAGCTGGTGATCGCCAAGGATATGCCGCCGGATTGAATACGACGTATACCAGCCTAGGCAATATATTGGGACCCATTCTAGCAGGTTTGTTGTTTGACAAACACATTCATATTCCTTATATTTTTGGTGCACTTATCCTTGCATCTGCCCTTTTCTTAACCTTACAAAAATCGAAAAATGAGAAACGGATGGTTGTTAATGACTGAGAACTGGCACCAGAATTTGAAAAACAAAAATCGGGAAGAACTCATTGCGGCTGCCAAGGAACTTTTTATGAAGCAAAGCTTTCTCAAAGTTAATATTAAGGATGTATGCAACGTGGCTGGTGTAAGTCGAGTCACATTCTATAAGCACTTTCAGTCCATGAACGAACTGATCTTTGAGGTTCAGATGGAAATCCTTGAGAGCATGACCGAATTTGTTAGAAGGGCACCTTCAGCCGAAATGAGCGGTAAGAAGATGCTTACTTCGATGCTTGATGCGTGGATTGATTACGCTTGGCAACATCCGGAATACATCAAGTTTATTCTTTTATTCGATCTGCATTACGAAGCTTATGATTCAAATCAAGAACTCAAAGAACAGTACAAAAATTTTGTTAGCAGGGGAAAGGAACGACATTTCCTGATGGATGCTCTGGAAGCTGGATTCCAAGATGGATCATTGAAGTCTGATACGGAACCCTTAAAGACCGCTCATTTTATCTTCACGTCTATGATGGGTATACTCCAGAAAATGAGTCTGACGTCCAAGGACGATTGGAATAACGAACTTGAGGATATACAAATTGCTAACCGATTTGTGGGAATGTTGATTCAGTATTTAAGTCCAGAAAGTGATGAATCCCCTGCCTTTTAGGTAGGAGTCGCCTGCCATATTCCAAAGGATTTCAGATTGTCCGATGGAGTGAAATAGAATAACATGGCTCAGTCTGTTAAACTGTGAAAATAGTGGAGGTGCTCGGGGATGAACGGAAGTCTGTTTGAGCCACGGCTGCGTGACGGGGATTATATTCCCCGTTTTTTTGCTTACTATTACAAGCAATGGCATGACTATACCATGTCTTACCACGAACATCATTCTACCGAAATCATGTACATGATTTCCGGCTTTTGCAGGGTGGATGTACAAACGGGAGGGAATGCGGGAGAAAGCATCACGCTGCGTAAAGGCGAGTTTATTATGCTGGACGCAGGCGTACCGCATCGACTGGTGGTGGAAGGAGAACAACCCTGCCGGATGCTAAATGTAGAGTTTGGTTTTACGGAGGGGTTGAGGGTAGGGCCGTCTATCCGACAAATGGCAGCGGAGGAGCAGGAGGTCACGACTCTCATGTCGCGTCCATTCCCGTATCTGGTACTATCGGACCCGGAAGAAGTATATTATGCGCTGAAAAGTCTCGTGCTGGAACTGGATCAACGAAAAGAACAGCCGGGTGCAATGGCAGAGATGCTTTTTATGCAATTGCTAGTACGAATTGCACGTCTACGGGAAGAGGCAGAGCGCAGCAACACGCAGCAAACGGATATGTACATCAAACGATGCATTGAATTTCTCCATCTGAACTATGACCGAGATATTGTGGTCAAGGACATGGCAGCAGCCGTGAATCTGCACCCAGGTTATTTGCACCGTATTTTCAAAAAACATACTGGACTAACGCTTACCGCGTATTTAACGATGCTGCGAATGGACAAGGCCCGTATGCTTCTTCAGCAAACGGACATTCCCATTCAAGAAATTGCCGATTATGTAGGCGTGGCCAGCAGGCAGTATTTTCATATGTTGTTCAAAAAGCACACAGGCAAGACGCCTGTTGAATACCGCTCTGCTGTGGAGCGCCATGTGTGGAACTATGCGGAGGAGGATGGGAACTGATAATAAGAAGCCTCTGAACCATTGCCGATTTAGGTCGGTATGACTCGGAGGGCGTGTGTTTTGAAGCATTATAACATGTGTCCGGGCTTCTTGAGAGCTAAAGTCAGGTCATTTCCCAAGCCACATATTTTCCATCTGTTCAAGTGATCTCCCCTTGGTTTCGGGAACCTTGCGCCATATAAAGACTACGACGAACAACGAGATGGCTCCGAATAACCAGAAGGTATTGGACGGACCGGCTGAACTCAGCAGAGGAGGGAATGCCTGCGATACCAGATAATCACCGGCCCACAATGCCATCGAAGCGATGGCGACCGCTTTGCCGCGAATGCGGTTCGGAAAGATCTCCGAGATCATAACCCATACGATCGGCCCAAGCGATATAGCGTAGGAGGCCACGTAGATCAATATCATGATGAGCACGAGCGGTCCGGTGGTCAAACCCATTTTGAATGCGGCTCCGATAATGACCAAAGAGAGGGTCATCAACGAGGTGCCGATCATCAGCAGGACTTTTCGTCCCGCTTTGTCGATCAGCCATACGGATACGATGGTAAACAACACATTGATCAACCCGATCCAGATGGTCTGGGTCAAAGAGGCGTCCGTACCGAGTCCCATTCCTTTAAAGATAACCGGCGCGTAATACAAAATGGCATTGATGCCGGTAATATGCTGCATAATGGCGAGCATGACACCGATAAAGAGAGCGACTCGAATACCGGGAGCGAACAATTGCTTCAATGAGTCGTTCTCATTTTTGAATGATTCCTTGATATCAAGCACTTCCTGCTTAGCGGCTTCTTCACCGTGAATTTTCAGCAAAATCGGCAGCGCTTCATAAGGCCGATTCTGTTTAATAAGCCATCTCGGGCTTTCGGGTATGAAGAGCATCAAGAGCATAAAGATCAGTCCCGGAACGGCTCCCACTCCGAACATCCAGCGCCAGGCTGTTGAGACACCCCAGGCTTCATCCCCCATGCTGACGATCCACGAATTCTGAAAATAAACCAGGAAAATCCCTGTTACGATCGCCAACTGATTTAAAGCAACCAAACGACCTCGGTATTTGGCGGGAGCGATCTCCGCGTTGTACACCGGACAAACGGTGGAAGTGATTCCTATGCCAATGCCGCCGATCATGCGAAAGATAACATACCCGGTGAACGTGTCTTGAAGCGCAGAGCAGATCGAGCCGACGACGAATAAAAATCCGGCGGCCAGTAATACCTTTTTTCTGCCGATCTTTTCACTCATGTAGCCGGAGAGAGCCGCTCCGGTGACACTCCCGACAATCAGACTTGACACCGCCCAACCAACCTGAAATTCGCTCAGCGAAAAACGCTGCTGTAGGAATTCGACTGCTCCCGAAACAACCGCGATATCAAAACCGAACAGGATGCCTCCGAGCGCAGCTACGATGGATACCAGCGTCACAAAAAGCATATTGGGTTTTTCTGATTGAAGCGCTTTCTGTTGAGCGCTTTCATTATTAATGATTACTCCCATATGATCATCTCCCCTCCAGATTCCTAGAACCTCATTCCGTTCTTCGAGGAGAAGTATAACATGCGCTTATAAAAGAAAGGCCGGTTATCGTCTTCAATAAACGGACCTTTTCATGCACGATTTTGGCTTCGATTCCCGAATTGGAGACGGAGGGGCTAAACCTAGCATTACCTTGTCATTCAAGCTTAAAAAAATCCATGCCGATGGTCGGCATGGATGAATCTCTACTATTTTTGGCCTTTGAACTCAGTGGGAGGAACGCCCGTTATCTTCTTAAAGACGCGGCTAAAATAGTTCGGGTCCTTATAACCCACTTCAAAGCTGATTTCCTTAAGAGCAAGGTTGCCCTCCTTGATCAGAGAAATAGCTTTATCAATCCGTAGCCGGGTTACGAAGTCGATGAACGTCTCTCCGTATTCCTGTTTGAAAATTTTACTGAAGTAGTGGGGATTCAAATGGACAAAATCAGCCACTTCTTCCAGCGAAAGATCATCGTTGAACCGTTCCTCGATATACATTTTCGCCCTACCCAGCATAGTCAGTGTTTGGACCTCCCGCTGTTCTCGTATCCGTTGCAGTGCTGACATGACGTACGTCTGCTGAAGCATTCCATTCTCCGCTTTGACGGCAAGCACAGAGGCGTTTCCAGCCTCTGACGACTTCAGTTCGTCAAAGTGGCAGTAACCTCCATCCCGTTTGCGTAGGGTGGAGGCAAAAACGGCTTCAAAATAGGATTTGCGAAGTCCTTCCTCGCCGTTATGCAGCGATCCGATTCCAATGGTCGTCTTTATACCAAGTTGCTGCTGGGCAAGCTCGGAGAGCTGCTGAACAAGGTGATTAACCAACTGGCGCCAGTCGTTTTCGCCGGTGACAGGCGGCTTTCGTAAAAAAGTGGCTACATGATGGTCGATCAAGGAGCTTACAATGGCATTCGGGCCATGCGTTTTTACATAGCTTCGGAAATGGTCGTAAATTTTCTTTTTATCCTGCTCGTCCGTATATCCGTCAAAAGCGGCAATGATGGCGCTTCCCTGATCAAGAGGAAAGTCTAGCCATTCCGATAGCTGGGAAGCGCTCGAATCCACGGTCTGGTCGACCATAAGCATTAAAGCCAGCTCATTTTCTGCTAGCGGCATCAGCTGTGAGATTTTGTGCCTAAGCTCCAATTCTTCTGTACGTGCTCGCTTTTCGCACTCAATTTCTTCAATCAGTCGTTTCAGTGTACCGATGATCAGTTCTCGCTTCGCCGGTTTCAAAATATATTCTTTTACGCCCAAAGAGAGCGCCTCTCGGGCATAGGCAAAATAATCATAGGCAGTGACGAGCACGAATCGGGTATCGGGAAGCCGCTCCTTTAATTCACGAAGCGCTGCAAGCCCGTCGATTCCGGGCATATTGATATCCAGAATGGCAATATGGGGACGGTGCTCTTCCGCACATTCAATTGCCATGCGGCCGTTGCCGGCATGAATAAACCGAAATATCCCCGGCATCGCCCGTTCCACTGTCAATTCCAGTCCTTCCCTCTCCAAAGCCTCGTCATCCGCGATCAACAACCGATACATCAGTCTGCTCACTCTCCTTCTTGACTGGAATTCGTATTGTTATAGTAGTACCTCGTCCGGTACTGCTACTGATTTCAACCATTCCTTCTTTTCCGTAGAACAACTGCAGCCGCCTAAACACGTTTTGCATTCCAAGTCCTGTTGAACTGTCGCTTTCGACTTCGCCTTCAAGACGGAGCACGGACAGTCGGGTTTCCTCCGTCATACCCTTTCCGTTGTCCGAGATTTCAATTTGCACATCCTCGTTCGCTCGCGACAGTGTCAACGCGATAATGGCTCCGTCTTCCATATCTGCCACACCATGAAGAAAAGCGTTTTCAATAAATGGCTGGATCGTCAGGGCCGGAATTTGCTGCTGAAGAACGGAAGCGTCAATGTGAAGCTCAAAGCGAATTCTGTCCCTGAAGCGCGCCTGCTGGATGGTTACGTATTCGCGGATATGATCCAGTTCCTCCTGGAGAGTTACGGGTTTGTCCAGCTTCTGCAGGCTGTACCGTAGCAGATTGGACAGCGAAACGATCAGGTCGCTGGTTTTCTCCGCCCCTTCCAGGATCGCCAGCTTGGAGAGCACATTTAAGGTATTGAATAAAAAGTGCGGGTTAATTTGATTTTGCAGAGCCAGAAGCTCCAGTTCCTTCACAAGCCGCCGCATTTCCAGACTCTGTTTATCCTTCTCGATAAGGATACTCAAATCGGTGGACATTTGCGAAATGGCGTCCGACAGTACGCCTAGCTCGTCATCCCGTCGCGGTTGGGGCTTGATGTTCAGATCACCTGTGGCGATTCGCTTCGCCAGTCCGACAAGTCTGCCGACAGGGCCAGTAATGCTGCGCGAGACCCAGACTGCAAGCAAAACCCCCATCAGCGCGTTCATGCTGAACAACGCCACTCCCCATCCGTTCATTTGCTCATTCTTGTTCCGGATGTTCTCGATGATCGGCCGGTAATAAACCAGTTCTGCATCGATCAGTCGCTGTCCCTCCTCGTGGATATAGCTGACGGTTTTCTCCGCTTCAATATAATGTTCAAAAGCCGATTGAGGATCTTGTGCATTTGCGTCCAGAACTGCGGCTTGTTTCTGTTCAAGAAATGTGGACAACAGATTCACGTAGTCCTCCTCGGCGAAAGAAGGGTCGGTCGAGTCGGAAACTTCCTGAATTCTGCCTTTCAACAGCTTCAATTGGCGTTCTGTCGGGCCCTGCACAGCCTTATCGTCTCTCGGATTAAGCAGATAGGCGTATAGGAGCTTTAAGTTGCTCTCCGCCGATTCGGAGGTTTGCTCGATGAGCAGAATTCGGCCAAGCATTTCATCGTAGCTCTGTTGTACGACCTTTCCGCTTTGGAATACAAAATAAGCGATGATATTGGCGAACACAACTAGGAGGGGGATGAACAGAAGCAGCTTCGTTCTGATCGTCATCGTCCGTCAACTCCGGGCATGTTGTCGGGAGTGTCCGCATGCATCTCATATATCCTGGTGTATGTTAATTCCTGTGGGGCATTCCCCTTTAGATAATCATTCAGCAATTTTATGGACTTAGCCCCCATTTCCTCTGGCTGTTGAACAAGGGTCAGATCGATTTTGCAATCTCTGATGGCTTCCAACGTCTCGGCCATATCGTCAAAAGCGAAAATCTGCAAACTCCGCGCGCCGCGCCGCTCCGAGGCTTCCAGAATGCCAAGGCCGTCCAGCGCACTGAATCCGACCATGTAGCGGATCTGCGGATACCGGGTGAGCATGTTCTGAGCTTGCTGTGCTGCCTGAAGCCGTGAAATATTTGAGGAGCGAATCTCCACAATGCGGAGCTTGGGATAGCGACCGACCACGGAACGAAATCCAGCAAGCCTGAGTCGCTGATTCTCGACGCGCTCGCTACTGATCATAACTCCAATGTCGCCACGCTCTCCAGAGGCTTTCGCTAACAGCGCGCCCATCCGTTTTCCTGCTCCTTCGTTATCCGTTCCCACGTAAGCTAGTCTACGGGAGTCTGGTTCATCCGTATCAATCGTGATGACGGGGATGCCAAGTCCGGCTGCTTTGTCGATTAATCGGCGATACTCTGGATCATTTATCCCTTGAACCAGAATTGCATCCGCCTTACTGGCGATCGCTTTATCCAGCAGTTTGACCTGCTCGGACGGATTAATGCGGTCCGGCCCGATATAATCGAGCCGCATACCGTACTGTTCCGCTTCCTTTCGGGCTCCTTGTTCGATTGACCGCCAGTAATAATTATCCAACTCCTGTGATATCAGTACGACTTTTGTATCGGAAACCCCGTCTTTTGGAGAAACCGTCTTCAATAACTCTGTAAATTGGTGAATTTGAAAAGAAGACAGAGTGAACTGAAAGAGCAGCCAGGCAAATAGCAGGAAGACGGGGATAAGGATAAATGTCCATTTACGGTTTGACATGTCTTGCTCCTTTGGAAATATTTACAGACTCAACTCATTATACAGCAACAAAACAACCGCACGCAGCTATCGTCAGCATAAGCGCGGTTATTGAGGAGGAATTCCATATTGTAATCAAGGTACATGACCAAAGTAGAAATCTTGAATGGTAAGCAACAACAGACATTTGAAGAATGGTTTGCCCATCTTACAAGTAGTGAGGAGATGGAAGCTGGGCAAGCACTAAGTGAATTCCGTGGAAAGATAGCATTGGAGATAGGCCCCTACCAGTAGAATTAGGGCATTTTTAAGTCCAGAAACTGCTGCAGGGGCTTAAGTATAAAAAAAATAACCTCACTAAATCAGACCATGCTTTTTAAAGCTGTGAAACAGTCCATCTTCATCCACAGCATCCGTAATGTCATCTGCAATGGCTTTGAGGCCCGGTTTGGCATTTCCCATGGCAATTCCTAGCGCACAATAATCAATCATTTCAGCATCGTTCATCCCGTCTCCGATAGCAATGGTGTCTTCTTGGGATCTTCCCAAATGCTCAATAAGCTTTTCAATAGCTACGGCTTTGTGAATACCGGGAACCATTAGCTCACCACTGTCTTGCCCGAAAGCAGATACAGTACATTGAATAACCTCAAATTTCCCTGCGAATTCCTTTTTGATCTGTTCGAAAGGAACATTTTTGTTTTCCAAAAAGCATGCTTTGTTCACGTCACTACGGTACAGGTTGTCCTCTCCTATAGTTAGGCCAGTGATAAAAGGATGCGGGCGTTGTTCTTTTTTTTCTCTGGCTACGGGATCATTGTCCACATCTCCATAGATAAGCCGTTCCACATGGGGCAAAAAGTTTTTACTCGAAAACAGTCCCCCGTTCGACTCCAAATAAAAGTCCAAATCATGTTCATCAAAGTAATCGACCATATGTCTAACATCTTCATCCGATACTTTGTGGTGATATAACATCTCGCCTTCGATTTCTACAAAGCCCCCGCCAGCTCCAATGATCCCGTCAAAACCGACCTCCATGATAAAATCATAAATCTCCGCTTTGGATCGGCCAGTGCATAAATAAATCAGATGTCCGTTCTTTCTCGCTTCGATACATGCTGTTTTTGCAGATTCGGGAATCATACCATCATCATCCACTAGCGTTCCATCTATATCTAAAAAGATAATCTTTTTGTTCATCTTAGGCTGCTCCTTGCTCTCCAATGTTTTCTTTTATGTTACTACATTTACCGCACTTAAAGTACATATTGAGCTGAAAAAACACTAGATAGAAAGAGAGAAACGGGATTAACACGAAAGTTAGGATTTTTGACACCTAAATACGAAACTGGTCATGATTTTGATAACGCTTTCCACAGGCCTATTGCTACAATGACGGTATATACCAATTCTAATTACCGGAGGTTGAATGCCGTGTCATTTAAAGTAGCTTTTATTGGAGCAGGAAGCATCGGTTTTACCCGTGGAATTTTGCGTGATCTGTTATCGGTGCCGGAATTTAATGATATTGAAGTGGCTTTTACGGATATCAGTCAGCACAATCTGGATATGGTTACTGAGCTGTGCCAGCGGGATATTCGTGAGAATAGTTTATCCATACAAATACAGTCCTCTACGGACCGAAAGAAAGCTCTAAAGGATGCCAAATATGTGATTTGTACGATCCGGGTTGGCGGGCTGGAGGGCTTTGCAACCGATGTGGATATTCCGCTGAAATATGGCGTGGATCAATGCGTGGGCGATACACTGTGTGCAGGAGGTATTATGTATGGGCAGCGTGGTATTGCTGAAATGCTGGACATCTGCAAGGATATCCGCGAGCTAAGCGCACCGGATGTGCTGCTGCTGAACTACTCGAATCCGATGGCGATGATCACTTGGGCCTGCAACAAGTACAGCGGCGTACGTACGATTGGGCTGTGTCACGGTGTACAGCATGGACATCACCAAATTGCCGAAGTATACGGCTTGGAGAAGCAGGATGTGGACATTGTGTGTGCCGGAATCAATCACCAGACGTGGTACATTCAGGCTTCACATGAAGGCAAGGATCTGACAGCCGGACTGCTGGAGGCTTTTGAAAAACACCCTGAATTTAGCCGCACCGAAAAGGTACGCATCGACATGCTTCGCCGTTTTGGCTATTACAGCACTGAATCGAACGGCCATCTAAGCGAGTATGTTCCCTGGTATCGGAAGCGTCCGGATGAAATTCTCGACTGGATTGATCTGGGAAGCTGGATCAATGGAGAAACGGGAGGCTATCTGCGTGTATGTACGGAAGGACGTAACTGGTTTGAAACGGATTTTCCAAACTGGATGAAGGAAGATCCACTGGAGTACAAGGCAGAGAAACGCGGTGAAGAGCATGGCTCTTACATTATTGAAGGACTGGAAACAGGACGTGTATACCGGGGGCATTTTAATGTCGTTAATAATGGTGTGATTTCCAATTTGCCGGACGATGCGATTATTGAAGCGCCTGGATATGTGGATCGGAATGGTATCTCCATGCCTCATGTGGGTGAACTGCCGCTCGGCCCTGCGGCTGTCTGCAATGTCAGCATTTCCGTGCAGCGTTTGGCAGTTGAAGCTGCCGTGCATGGAGACGACAAGCTGTTGCGGCAGGCGTTCATGATGGATCCGCTGGTGGGTGCAGTATGTAATCCTAAGGAAATCTGGCAAATGGTCGATGAAATGCTGGTAGCGCAGGAGGCATGGTTGCCGCAATATGGAGCAGCGATTGTCGAGGCGCGCGAACGTCTGTCTGCTGGCAACCTGATCCCGACTCGCGATTACGAGGGAGCGGCGCGGATCAAGGTCAAGACGGTCGAGGAAATGCAGTTGGACCGGGATGCCGCGAACAAAAATGCTGGTGAGTCGGACAAAGGCAAGGACCGTGAAAAGGTGCAAACTAGCGAAGCCTAAACGCCCAGAGCATTTTTCAATAGTCGTAGTGGTAGAAAAGGTATTTTCAGTGCCGTGATGGCCTGGAAATGCCCTTTTTTGATATGAGCGCTAGGCATAGCCGCCCCTCACATTTCATACCTTCAGGTTTATGGTTGTCGATTCGGGTCGACGGAAATTAAAGAATACAGCCTTGTTATTACAAATCTCTTCTCCCATGTCGATGCCCCAATTCGCCCAAAGGGCTTGCCACAGGGCGGATATTCCTTTAAACAAGGGAACCGGTTCCTGGGAAATATAGCGGTAAAAAAGACCGGCAGAGTGGCAATTTATAGCCTAACTAATAATTTAATTCTTGATTTATTCAATTTACAGCGGATTTCCAGCTCTCTATAATCTAACATAGGAGGTGAATTAAAGAGCAAGATAGAAGCGCAGGATAAAATAGAAAGCGCTTACCTTTTTTGCATCTATGAACGCCGATTTTTGGAAAAAAAGAGCGTATCACACATTTAATGATGTAACGATCAGGTGCCGACATAGGAAGATTCAACAAAATTTACGGAAAGATAGGTGAAGCAATTGAAAACCAAGCAAGTGCTTCGTAAAGGCATGAAGTATGCTTTTGCGCTATCACTCGTCGCAAGCAGCTTTCTACCAGGTGCAGGATTTACGGATAAAATACATGCAGAGTCCCATGTGGACAATCCTTATCAAGGGGCGACAAAATACGTTAGTCCTGATTATGCGGCTAGTGTCGACACATCGATTGCCAAGATTACTGATGCCAATCTGAAAGCTAAAATGCAAACTGTCAAAACATTCCCGACAGCCGTATGGCTTGATCGCATCGCTGCCATTAACGGCGGTGGAGGCAAGCTTGGCCTGGAAGCGCATTTGGATCAAGTATTGGCGCAAAAGAAAGGCAGCACACCGATTACTGCTGAGTTCATTGTTTATGATCTGCCCGGACGGGATTGCCATGCCTTGGCCTCCAACGGTGAGCTGCCGCTGACCCAAGCGGGTCTGGAAACGTACAAAAAGGATTATGTCGATAAAATTGCTGCTATTTTTGCCAATCCCAAATATAAGGATATTCGCATCGTAGCGATCATTGAACCAGACAGTTTGCCAAACCTCGTGACCAATCTGAATGACCCCAAATGCGCGGAAGCTAAATCTACAGGAATTTATGAAGCCGGCATCAAGTATACAATTAATAAGCTGAACGAGATTCCTAATGTCTACAAATATGTAGATATCGGTCACTCCGGCTGGCTGGGTTGGGATAACAATCGCACAGCAACCGTATCGTTGTTCACGAATGTTTTCAGAGACACGAGCAAAGGACTGTCCAGTGTGGATGGCTTTATCACGAATACAGCCAATACTTCACCGCTGACAGAACCTAATCTGTCTGATCCAAACCTGAATATCGGCGGACAGCCGATCAAATCTTCCAAATACTACGAATGGAATCCTAATTTCGATGAATCTGATTTCGCAGAGGCATTGCATAGAGACTTTGTGAGTGCAGGCTGGCCGAGCTCACTCGGTATGTTAATTGATACGGGTCGTAACGGATGGGGAGGACCTAACCGTCCGACTGCCGCTGTCGGCAGTGATATTAACTCCTATGTGAACTCAGGCCGTGTAGACAAACGCTCGCATCGTGGTAACTGGTGTAATAACAGCGGAGCAGGTATGGGTACGCCGCCGCAAACAGCTCCAGCTTCCCATGTCGATGCTTATGTATGGGCGAAACCTCCGGGTGATTCCGATGGTTCCAGCTCGCTCATTCCGAACGATGAGGGTAAAGGCTTTGACCGATACTGTGATCCTACCTATACAACCAAGGATGGCACATTAACAGATGCTTTACCGAATGCACCTATTTCAGGAGCTTGGTTCCATGATCAGTTTGTTATGCTTGTGCAAAATGCATATCCAGCGATTGTCCCTTCATCCGGTGGCGGAACAACTCCTACACCAGCCGCTCCGGCAGTACCAGCGGGCTTAAAGGCGACAGCGGGTAATGCGGAAGTGAAGCTGACCTGGAATGCGTCCACTGGGGCCGACAGCTACACGGTAAAACGTGCAACCAGCGAAGCAGGTCCTTTTACAGCCGTTGCGCCTCTTGTTACTGAGAAAGAGTACACAGATAAGGGGCTGACCAACGGAACAACTTATTTCTATGTTGTAAGTGCTACGAATACGAAAGGAACAAGCAAGGATTCCACTGCGGTAAGCGCTGAGCCAAAAGGTACACCGACAGATCCAACGGACCCTACAGATCCTACAGAACCAGCGGGTGATCTGGTTGTAATGTATCGGGCCGGGGACACCGATCCAGCTAATAACGCAGTCAAGCCTTTCTTAAATCTGAAAAATAAAGGTACAACACCCGTGAAGCTGAGTGAGCTGAAAGTCCGGTATTATTTCACGAAAGATGGCAGCCAGGAGCTGCAATCCGCAGTAGACTATGCGCAAGTAGGTAATGATAACGTATCGCGTACATTCACAGACAAGTATATTGAAATTGGTTTCAATGCTGCTGCCGGCACGCTTGCTGCTGGAGCGCAAACAGGTGATATTCAGATCCGCATCAACAACAGCGACTGGTCTAACCTGGACGAATCCAATGACTACTCCTTCGATCCAACCAAAACCTCTTATACAGAATGGAATAAAGTATCGTTGTTCCATAACGATAAGCTGGTGTGGGGAATCGAGCCTTAAACAGGATAGAATGCGCTTGAATAATTTAGCAACGTTGAATGATAAGCTACGGCAAAATCTGCCGTAGCTTTCTTCATTTTATGGAAGATTACAGAAGCTCCATGTTTCCCTCTACTGAGAAAAGGGAGGGAATATTCATTTAAATTGAGTATAATGAAAAAAAAGAATGCTGTTCTACTGTGGAGGATCATCATGAGCAAAAAGTTAATTTTAGATGTAGATACTGGCATTGACGATGCGCTTGCCATTGCGTACGCGGTCCATTCGCCGGAATTGGAGCTACTTGGCATCACAACTACCTTTGGCAACATCGCGGTTGAAGAAGCGACACGCAACTCGCTGATCTTGTTGGAAAAGCTCGGTGCAGAAGCTCCGGTCGTATCCGGCGCACAAAAGCCGTATGCCCGTGAACTGTTCAAACCGTATTCCCGGCATATCCACGGCGAGGACGGGATTGGCAACCAGTTGCAGGGCTCGCCTTCCCGACAGGCTACATCTGGTGATGCTGCTGATTTTATCATCGAACAGGCTCGTCACTATGAAGGCAAGCTTACCCTTGTTGCGGTGGGACCACTGACGAACCTTGCGATTGCACTGGATCGCTGTCCCGAACTGCCGCAATTACTTGACCGTCTGATCATTATGGGCGGCGCAGTCACGGTAAAAGGCAACGTAACCCCGACCGCTGAAGCGAATATATATGCCGATCCTGAAGCCGCAGCTAATGTGTTGGGAGCGGGTTTCCCGCTTACGCTGGTTGGGCTGGACGTGACTATGCAGACGCTGCTTCCTCAGCATGAGGTGGACAAATGGCGTGAGCAAGGGACCGAACTGGGGAGGTTTATGGCAGATATGACGGACTTCTATATGGAAGCCTATCGTAATTTCAGACCCGGTATCGCGGGCTGTGCTTTGCATGATCCGTTGGCTGTAGGGCTGGCGATTGATTCCAGTTTTGTGGAGACGCGACCGATGCACATTGTCGTCGAGGTGGGGGATTCTGCCGAGGTTGGTCGCACCCGTGAAGTACCGGGCAAGGATCAAGCTCATTCACAGACTAGTATTGATGTGGCACTTGAAGTGGATGCAGAGCGGTTTTTGCGTCATTTTCTGAGTCGGGTGGTATAAAAAATAATTCAAAAGATTGCCGATGACTCTGCATCGGCAATTTTGTGTATGCATGTAGGCGCGTCCTCATAAACCACAAAGGAGGAGATTTATTGTGTTTTCTGCTGCTCAACGACTGCCTTTGCTGGAACACATGTACAATCATGCCCCGACAGGGATAGCCATTTTTTCGAGGGACGGAAAATGTCTGTACGTCAATCCCGCCCTTTGCCACATGGTCGGATACAAGCAGGAGGAACTGCTGAAAACCCGATATTATCATTTGTTGTATAAAGGAGACAAAGATCGACAAGCGTTGCGGGACGCCTATACGGGCTGGCTGAAAGCTACGGATCAAGTGTACAAGGCAGAGCTTCGTTTAAGACATCAGCGGGGGACATCCGTCTGGTTATCGCTGGAATTAACGATATTTGATGACCCGGCTACGGGTCAAACGTATCTGATTGCCTACGCGATGGACATCACAGAGAAAAAAGACATGCAGCAGGTACTCTCGGACAATGAGGACTTGTACATGCTGATTACAGAAAATACGCCAGATGTGATCTCGTTCAGCACGCCGGACGGCAACCTTCAATATGTTTCTCCTTCGGTAGAGAAGCTTCTTGGTTACACCAGGCAGGAAATGCTCGGCAAAAAACGGCTCGAATTTTATCATGCAGAAGATGTCGATTATATGCGCGTACATGGAATCTTCCAGGATACAGGTATTATGAAGCGGCGTGTGCGTCACAAGGACGGACATTATTTGTGGCTGGAAGTGTCATACCGCATTATTCGGGATGAGGAAGGTCAGATCAAGCGGGTTCTGTCTATTGGTCGCAACATCACGGAGCGCCAGAAGAGTGAGGATAATCTTGCAAAAGCCCAGCGACTGGCGATGTTTGGCTCATGGGACTGGGATTTGGTTAACGACGTTTTGCATTTTTCCAAGGAATTCCGCAGCATTTTCGGCTTTAGCGTAAAGCCGGTCGAGACCAGTATTGATTCTTTTCTGGATGCTATTCATCCAGAGGATAAAGAGCGAATGATCGAAATCATTACGAACGTCATTTTAAAAGGGATTCATCAAGAAACCTTTTATCGGATTGTACTGCCTAATGGTGAACAGAAAGTGCTGCGTTCGACCTGGGAAGCGGAAATGGACGAGCGAGGACAGCCGATTCAAATTGTCGGTATGATACAGGATGTCACGGAACACCAAAAGATGGAGCAGCGTCTTCGTGAAAGCGAGAACCGTTATAAATCCCTGTTCCAGCATAACCCGCTCGGCATATGCGCCATGAATATGGAAGGTCAAATCCTGAGTGTAAATCCCAGTCTGGAGGAGCTTACCGGTTATACGAGGAAGGAACTGCTCGGGGCTGGAGTTATTGCGATGGCTTCTTCCGAGGAACAGGACAAGATTAGGCATCATATGGAGCTGGCCAAACAGGGAGAAACGCAAACCTATGAATCAGAGTTCATACATAAGGATGGGGAGCGCCTGTTTATCAAGGTAACCAATATCCCGATTTTTGTGCATGAGCAAATTGTCGGCTGCTATGGCATCGTTGAAAATGTCACCCCGCTCAAAAGCTACATCGCCCAAATCGAAAAGCTCAGCAACGAGCATTCACTCATTCTGAACGCGGTATCTGAAGGCATTGTGGGCTTGAGCACGGAGGGGCATGTCCGTTTTATGAATCCGGCTGCGGCTTCCATGTTTGGAGTGGGGGCCGAAAATTCACTGAGCGGGACACGTACGGACATGATCCGCCATGTCGATGAGATAAGCAGCCATTACCCGGATGAGCAGCCATCCATTCTTCAGGCGATCCGCAGTGGCGCTTCTTATCAGGCTGAGGAAGCCGTATTTTGGAAAAAAGACGGGTCCAGCTTCCTCGTCTCTTACCGGATCAGTCCCCTGATGGATAATGGAGAGCGTAAAGGGGCCGTAATGGTTTTTGTGGATATGACGAATGAGAAGGAAATCATCCGGGCCAAGGAATCCGCCGAGCGGGCCGACCGGGCCAAGTCAGAATTTCTTTCTGTGATGAGTCATGAGCTTCGTACACCGATGAACGGAATTATCGGGATGGCCGGGTTGCTCGCAGACACTGAATTGGATGAGGAACAGCGGAGTTATATCGATATTATTACCAATAGCAGCAGTGCTTTAATGCAGATATTGAATGAAATACTGGATTTGAGCAAAATTGAGGCTGGAAAAATGGCGTTGCTGCACGAGCCTTTTGAACTTGAGGATATGATGGGCAATGTGGCGGACCTATTTCTCAAGCAGGCTATGGAAAAAGACATTGAGCTGGAGTGGCACGTGGATCAGGAATTGCCGGGGGTCCTTGTCGGTGACCATGTGCGTATCCGGCAGGTGCTGGTGAATTTGGTGAGCAATGCAATCAAATTTACGGAGCGAGGGCGTGTAAACATCTTTGCCGAGAGCAAGGCTTACAGCAGCCGTAAAAAGAAATGCTTGATTGAGTTCAGTGTAACCGATACCGGCATCGGTATTCCCGCAGATCGCCAGCATTTATTGTTTCAGCCTTTTTCCCAGCTCCATCCGGCACTGAATCGAAAATATGGAGGCACAGGTCTGGGGCTATCCATCTGCAAAAACCTGGTCAGTCTGATGGGCGGCTCCATTGGTGTGGATAGTGACGAGGCCAGAGGAGCCACGTTCCGGTTTCAGCTAGATCTTATGCTACCGGAAGGGGAAGCCACTTGCGAATATAAGTCGTGACGAGCCTTACGAATCGACGGAATGCTAAAAGAAATAGCCAGCCGTGGTGCTTAACGCATCACGGCTATTTTTATGTTCAAGTGGAGTGTATGAAAGAATGGCACAACACACAACAGTCGATGCTATATTATTGAAATAGATATTTACATATCTAAAACAAGAGATATAATGAGGTTTATGGATACTCTAATGATTTTTAAAGCTTTGTCGAATGATACACGCCTGCAAATTTTGGATTGGTTAAAAAATTCAGATGAAAATTTCGGACCGCAATTGTTTTTACCAACGGATGCTAACTTTAAAGGAGGGATTTGTGTAGGTAGCATTCAGGAAAAAACAGGATTAGCACAATCTGTTATTTCCAGTTACTTAACGCTCATGAAGAAGGCTGGGCTTTTGGAATCCAGGCGATTTGGACAGTGGACCTATTACCGAAGAAATGAAGAGAATATTTGCAAATTCGCTGAATATATCAAGAATGAAATGTAGGTATCCACAAAATAATGAAGCTTCTTCGCTAAAGTGAATGTTAGATGTCTGTTTAATAGAGAAAGTGTCCATACTGTCTAGTAATAAATAGGAAGAGGACGGGATGGAACATGTGGACCCCATTAAGCAAAAAGGATAATCTAATGAATGATGTGTTCAAGTT
>NZ_SLTL01000042.1:0-29459 GCF_014858585.1 Paenibacillus sp. 23TSA30-6
CTTGAAGTTGATGAGCTAAAAAGAGGAGCACTCGTAGACATGAGGAAGCAAAAAAAAGACGACATCTCATTCAAAAACAAAGGAATGAATGTCGTCTTTTTAATGGATTCTCTTTCAGCTATCTGTAAGAACCATGTTTTTCAGTGGCCTCCCTTAGCTGGAGTTCCTTTTTTTAATATCGTTTAATCTCCACAGACCACCTGCCATCCATAGGTGTTTACTAGTCGCTGCTCAGATCGATGTGAAAAGATTTAAAGTTCGTTGACAACTTGTATATACATGTTATAATCCTGTATATACATCAATGATTGAAAGCGCTGTACTTTGTGCTTGTAATATTTAATTTAGAGAGAAAGGAATGAGTATGATGCAAACGACAAGCAAAGGCTTGGTTCACCAAGATAAGGACTGGTGGCGCAAATCGGTGGTCTATCAGGTTTATCCCAAAAGCTTTCATGATACAACGGGCAATGGAACAGGTGACATCCGAGGACTGACGCAAAAGCTGGATTATTTACATGATCTGGGTGTTGATATTATCTGGTTACAGCCGGTATATGTCTCCCCGCAGCGTGATAACGGGTATGATGTAGCGGATTATTGCAGGATTAACCCAGATTTTGGGACTATGGAGGACTTCGAGGAATTGAGTCGGGAAATCAAGGCGCGTGGAATGCGTCTGATGATAGATATTGTGGTAAATCATTCTTCGACAGAGCATGTCTGGTTTGAGGAGGCACGACAATCAAGGGATAATGCGTACAGGGATTATTATATCTGGCGTGATCCTGCACCTGATGGCGGGCCACCTAACAACTGGAAGTCCAAATTCGGTGGGCCTGCATGGCAATATGACCCAAGGACAGATCAATATTTTCTAACTCTGTTTGACAAAACTCAGGCAGATCTTAATTGGGAGAATCCAAAGGTACGTGAGGAAGTCGTAAATCTGCTGGAATTTTGGGCTGAAAAGGGAGTCAGCGGATTCCGACTGGATGTGATTAATTTAATTTCCAAGGATCAACGATTCCTGAGTGATGATCACAGCATGGCTCCGGGTGACGGACGCAAGTACTATACGGACGGTCCACGCGTACATGAGTACATTCACGAGTTATATGAGAAGGTATTCCGTAAGTATAATAACGTGACTGTGGGGGAGATGTCCTCTACGTCGCTGGAGCACTGTATCCGTTACTCCAATCCAGAGCAAAAAGAACTGTCCATGACCTTCAATTTTCATCATTTGAAAGTAGATTATCCGAAGGGTCAGAAGTGGGAACTGATGCCCTATGATTTTGAAATGCTGAAAAGCCTATTCTCGGAATGGCAGATTGGCATCCAACAGGGAGGCGGCTGGAGTGCATTGTTCTTTAACAATCATGACCAGCCACGAGCGATCTCCCGTTTTCTGGATGATGGCGCATATCACGCCGAAAGTGCTAAGCTGCTGGCGACGACCCTTCACGGACTTCAAGGAACGCCCTATATATTCCAAGGCGAAGAGATTGGTATGGCCAATCCGAAGTGGTCAGATATCGAAGAATTCCGGGACGTGGAATCTCTGAATATGTATCGCATTTTGCAGGAGCAGGGCAAGAGCGCTGAAGAAGCATTAAATATGATCCGTGAGCGATCCCGTGATAATTCAAGAACACCAATGCAATGGGATGATAGTCCAAATGCGGGTTTCACTTCAGGTACACCCTGGATCAAGGTAGATGAACGATATCCACAGATCAATGTCCAGGCACAGTTAAAGGAACCGAACTCCATCTACCATCATTACCAAAAGCTGATCAGATTGCGCAAGACGGTGCAAGTCATTACCGATGGAAATTATCAACGACTGGATGAAGCCCATCCTCAGATATATGCCTACCAACGCAGCAATGAAAAGGAGACTCTGATCGTCATCTCTAATTTTAGCGGGCAGGAGGCTGAATTCGATTTACCTGATTCATTTTACTCACAACTACAAGCTCAGGTATTGGCTTCAGCGGAACTGTTAATTGGCAATACCGAGCAAGTGCCGGAATTAAAGCAGTCTATCACATTGTCCCCATATGCTTCCTATATGTGGCTCCTTCGTTAGACGCAGTTATAGTGTGGCAACAACCAATAGCCCCGGGTTCCTTACTGTCATGGCGACCGGGGCTGCTACTTCATTAAAATTAAGGGAGTGAGTTAAATGCCGATTGAAAGAGCACAGGTGGAACGAATTATAGAAGCCGTTGGCGGCAAAGATAATATTGAGGCTGCTACCCATTGTGTAACCCGTCTGAGGTTCGCCCTCTATGACGACAAGCTGGTCGATAAAGATGCATTGGATCAAAATGATTTGGTCAAAGGCCAATTTTCCTCACAAGGACAGTATCAGGTCGTCATTGGGCCAGGTCTGGTTGATAAGGTGTATGATGAAATGATTGCAATTACAGGCGGCAACCGGGCTTCTAAAGATGATGTTAAAAATGCGGCCAGCAAGAAACAGAATCCGATTCAGCGTGCCATCAAGACACTGGCAGATATTTTTATCCCTATACTGCCCGCCATTGTGACCGCAGGCTTACTGCTTGGAATTAATAATATTTTGACAGGCCAGGGGATTTTCTTCGAGGGAATGTCTCTGGTTCAGGTCTATCCACAATGGACTGATTTTGCTGCTATTATTAATACGATCGCCAGTACCGCCTTTACGTTCCTGCCTGCCTTGATCGGATGGTCGGCAGTTATACGGTTTGGCGGTAGCCCGTTACTCGGGATAGTACTTGGCCTGATTTTGGTTCATCCAGACTTGCTCAGTGCTTACAGTTATGCAGATGCAGTTACGAAGGGAACGGTTCCAGTATGGAATCTGTTCGGCTGGGAAGTGAACAAAATCGGTTATCAAGGCCAGGTTCTGCCGGTTCTCGTATCCGCTTACGTGTTGGCACAAATTGAAAAATTCTTGAACAAAAGAATAGCCGATTCATTTAAGCTGTTATTAGTCGCACCGATTACATTATTAATTACGGGATTTCTTGCATTTACGGTTATCGGACCGGTTACTTTTATGATCGGTAATGCGATTACGGGCGGTCTTGTATACGTTTTCGCTCTGGCTCCTGCGCTGGGAGGGCTGATTTATGGAGGTCTTTACGCGCTGCTCGTCATTACGGGAATGCACCATACTTTCTTGGCCGTAGACGTACAATTAATTGGAACACAGGGCGGTACCTTCCTATGGCCGATGCTGGCGCTTTCTAATATTGCTCAGGGTGCTGGTGCACTGGCTATGATGCTGGTATTAAAGGATCAGAAGGGCAAAGGGCTAGCCTTTACCTCATCCGTGTCTGCTTTTCTGGGTGTCACGGAACCGGCGATCTTTGGGGTAAATATCCGTTATAAATATCCATTTGTGTTCGGAATGATCGGTTCCGGTATTGCGGGTGTATTGCTAACGGTGAATCATGTCATGGCTTCTTCAATCGGTGTTGGGGGGATTCCAGGTTTCCTGTCTATTTTCCCTATGAACTGGGGCGTATTCTTCATTGGAATGGCGATCGTGTTAATTCTGCCGTTCAGCTTAACTTTAGCGTATGGCAAATTACTAAATAAGCGCCAGCAAAATAACCCGCCTGCCAAGACGGCAAATGCTTCCGCACCAAAAAGCACTAACCACAAGACCTCTGCACTCAATGTGCTTGAAGTTATGACTCCGGTGCAGGGTCGCATCGTGCCTCTGGAACAGGTCCCTGATCCGGCCTTTGCCGAGCGTCAGATGGGCCAAGGCATTGCGGTCGAACCGGAAGAAGGTCGGATTTTTGCTCCTTTCAGCGGCCAAGTCATCCATATTATGACGAAAAGCAAGCATGCCCTGATTTTGGAGCATGCGACAGGTGTACAGATTCTGGTGCATGTGGGCGTTAACACTGTATCCCTAAAGGGAGAAGGATTCACTATGCACGTGGAGACAGGCCAAACCGTCGAGCAAGGACAATTGCTGATGGAATTCGACCGTGATCTGATCCAAAAATCCGGATATCCGGTTATTACACCTGTAATCGTTCCGGATGGTCAAGAAATGATTGAATCGATTGAAGAATTGCCAGGCGAGGCGAATGATTTGCAATATATCTCGATGAGAATTCACTTCAAGTCTTGATCTGTTTGACAAGGATTAATCACAAACTTTAAAAGCATACAGGTCGCCAAAGTGAAAGAATGCTACAATAAACGTGGTGATGAAAATTGACAACGAATATATTTCTGCAAATTTATCAGGATTATGTGGAACGAATCCGGGAAGGTGAATTGGCCCCAGGCACAAAGATACTCTCTGAGAATGAATTGGCCAGGGAATATAATACTTCCCGTGAGACTGTACGTAAGGCACTTCACTTGCTTGCACAAAATGGGTATATCCATAAAATAAAAGCTAAAGGTTCCTTTGTACTGGATATCGGGCGTATGGATTTTCCCGTTGGCGGATTGGTCAGCTTCAAAGAGATGTCCGAACGAATCGGGCGTAAATCACGTACGATTGTACATGAGAATCGCCTGATTCCGGTTTCAGAAGAAATAGCCGGTCATCTTGAGCTTGACAAGCATAGGCATCTTGTCTGGGAAGTGATTCGCGCGCGTATGATTGAGGACGAATCCGTAATTCTGGATAAAGACTATTTTCGATCAGACATCGTGCCTGTACTTACCAAGGAGATTAGCAGCGGATCCATTTATGAATATCTGGAGAATGAGCTTCACCTTCAAATCAGTTATGCCAAAAAAGTAGTCTCTGTAGAAGATGCAAGTGAAGAGGATCATAAGCTTATGGATCTCAAAGGCTATATTCATGTGGTAGTAGTGCGTAATTATGTTTATCTGGAAGACACTACCTTGTTCCAGTACACCGAGTCACGGCATCGGCTGGATAAATTCCAATTTGTCAACTTTGCCCGACGTGTCCACGGGGAAGAGAAAAAAACGAGTGAGAAACCCTCTCTTTAGAGACGAGGGTTTCTTTTCTGTATAAGTTGAACTCGAAAAATGCACATTAAAACGGATAAACCTTCATGAACGGGGAAAAGAATAATATAAAAAAATACTTGACATGAAACGCGTTACAAAACTTAGTATTGATATAGAAGTATTTTATAACACAATAGTAAAGGCGGAGAGAATATGAGTACACAGTTTCCAAAAGATTTCCTGTGGGGCGGAGCAGTTGCTGCTAACCAGCTCGAAGGCGCTTATCAAGAAGATGGAAAAGGCTGGTCTATTCAGGATGTAACCCCTCGTGGTGGTTGGGGACCCGTTACGGATGTACCAACAGAAGATAATATGAAGTTGATCGGTATTGATTTCTATCACAAATATAAAGAAGATATTAAACTTTTTGCAGAAATGGGTTTCAAAGTGTTCCGGACTTCCATCGCTTGGTCACGGATTTTTCCTAAAGGCGACGAACTGGAACCGAACGAACAAGGCTTGCAATTTTATGATGATTTGTTTGATGAACTTCACAAATATGGAATTGAACCACTCGTTACATTATCTCACTATGAAACACCTTTACATCTGTCCAGAGAATACGATGGTTGGGTGAACCGCAAGCTTGTTGATTTTTATGAGCGTTATGCTACAACGGTATTTAACCGTTACAAAAATAAAGTAAAATACTGGTTGACATTTAATGAAATCAACTCCATTCTTGAAGCTCCATTCATGAGTGGCGGGATTAGCACACCAAAAGATCAGCTTACTAAGCAAGATCTTTATCAAGCCATTCACCATGAGCTTGTGGCGAGTGCAAGAGCGGTAAAAATCGGTCACCAGATCAATCCTGATTTCAAAATCGGCTGTATGGTGCTGAGTATGCCTACTTATCCGCTGACACCTAATCCAGACGATGTGATTGCTGCGATGGAATTTGACCACAGAAATATGGCGTTTGCTGATATTCATGCCAGAGGTCAATACCCAGGCTACATGAAACGTTTCTTTAGAGAAAACGGAATCTCTATTCACTTTGAACCAGGCGATGCAGAAGATTTGAAGCATACGGTTGACTTTATCTCGTTCAGTTATTACATGAGTACTTGTGAGACGGCTGACGAAGCTAAAAAAACTAAAGGTGAAGGCAACATCCTCGGTGGTGTCAGCAATCCGCATCTTGAGGCAAGCGAGTGGGGCTGGCAAATCGATCCTCAAGGATTGCGTTATGTGCTGAACACGTTCTATGACCGTTTCCAAAAACCATTATTCATTGTGGAAAATGGTTTGGGCGCCGTTGACGAACTTATCACCAACGAACAAGGCGAGAAAACCGTTGAAGATGACTACCGGATCAACTATCTGAATGATCATCTGGTTCAAGTTGGGGAAGCCATTGACGACGGAGTAGAAGTTATGGGCTATACGTCTTGGGGTTGCATCGACGTTGTCAGTGCATCGACCGCACAGCTTAAAAAACGTTATGGTTACATTTATGTAGATCGTCATGATGACGGTAGCGGCACACTTGAAAGATACCGGAAAAAATCGTTCCATTGGTACAAAGATATTATTTCGACCAATGGTGCAAGCTTGCGACGGAAATAAAATGATGCTTGCTTGATAAGGGCAGCTTATTCAACAAAAAAGGATGTTATACAGCGACCGCTTCCTGCTATTGTACAGGGAAGCGGTCGCTTAGTTTTTTTATCACGATCAAGCCTTTAGCTGATAATTTTATTACTGACGAGCGCTTGTCAGAAAGGCTATGATACGGTAATGAGCACGTATATTGAGAAAGGAATGAACAATCATGAAACTGATGTGTATATCTGATATTCACGGCTCGCTACACTGGTTACAACTGGTACTGGAAAAGTTCAGGGAGGAAAAAGCGGACCGCCTTGTCCTGCTCGGGGATTATATGTACCATGGACCGCGTAATCGGCTACCGGAAGGGTATAATCCGGCGGAGGTGGCGGCTGTACTGAATCAGTACAAGTCCCATATTGCAGTAGCTGTACGCGGTAATTGCGATGCAGAAGTGGATCAGATGCTGCTGGAGTTCCCGATGATGGGCGATTATGCTTTATTGTACCATGAAGGTCGGCGTATCTATGTCACGCACGGACATGGCTTTAGCATGGGGAACTTGCCACCACTGGAAACAGGGGATGTGTTCATTCAGGGACATACCCATATTCCGGTAGCGGATGTGGAAAAGGGTATCTTTGTGCTGAACCCCGGTTCGATAGCGCTGCCAAAGGAAAACTATCCTCCATCCTACGGCATACTGGAGGGAGCGCAATTCACGGTTAAGGGTTTTGATGGCGACACGATAAAAACGATCACATTTTCAATGTAATTCATTTTTAACTTGAATGGAATCCGTTCAAAACTTTTCCGATCTGATTGAGACAAAGATCATATTATTGTATGATAGGAACGGAGTCTGTCCGTCGTTTATTAGACAACGTTTTTCAGCTACAGATAAGACTCAACATTATGATGAAGAAAGAGAGCTTCAATACATGCAAATTAAGGATTCACATTATAAGATGCCGCCTGAATGGGCGCCGCATGAACGTACGTATATTTCCTGGCCTGTACAGTCTTCCATGGTTTACCCGGATATGCATGCCGATGTATGCAAGGGCTACGCTGGAATTGTACGTGCCATGGCTGAGTTTGAACCAGTTACCGTGGTCGTAAATCCAGATGATCTGGAGAGCGTTCAGGCGCTTGAGCTCGGGGAACGGGTGGAGCTGCTTCCAATAGAGCATAGCGATGCGTGGCTGCGCGACAACGGTCCTACTTTTCTAACGAATGAGCATGGACAGTTGGCAGGTGTGAACTGGAAGTTTAATGCCTGGGGCGGCAAATACGCTCCGTGGGACCTGGATGATCAGGTAGCGCCGCAAATTTTGGACAAGTTTGGATTACCGAGGTTTGATGCACCGCTTGTGATGGAAGGTGGCTCACTGCATGTAGACGGTGAAGGCACTTTAATTACAACAGAAGAGTGTTTGCTGAATCCGAACCGCAACCCGGAATTAAGCAGGGAAGAAATCGAACGGTATGTGTGCGAATATACAGGCGTTGAGAAGATTATTTGGCTGAAACGTGGACTTAGTGGTGACGAAACGGATGGGCATGTAGACAATATTGCTTGCTTTGCTGCTCCCGGTAAGGTCATTATGCAAGTATGCGATGATCCTGGGGATGAAAATTACGAAATCACACAGGAAAACCTGCGTATTCTGGAGCAGGCAACGGATGCAAAAGGCCGCAAGCTGGAAGTGATCCAAATCGGGCAACCGCCGCGCGTGGATTATGAAGACAGCCGGTTGACGCTGAGCTATATCAACTTCTATTTTGTGAACGGCGGCATCATTTTGCCAGTGTTTGGCGGCACTGCGGCTGAAAGTGACCGCGCAGCCGAGCAGGTGCTGGCAAATGTATTTCCAGACCGTACCATTCGTACGGTGGACGGCATGGCGGTTATCCGTGAAGGCGGTAACGTACACTGCACTACCCAGCAGATGCCTGCTGTGAATCAATAAATGATATAAATATCCAAGAGGAGGACTGACGTGAGAAAAGTAAAAGTAGCGGCAACCCAAATGAGCTGCTCTACCAATATTGATGAAAACATAAGCAAAGCTGAGAAGCTGGTGCGTGAAGCGGCCGCACAAGGTGCACAGATTATTTTATTGCAAGAATTGTTCGAGACTCCATACTTCTGCCAGAAGGAAAAGTCCGATTATTTTGCATATGCAACCGAGTTGGAGCATAACAAGGCGGTTAACCATTTTAAGAAGATTGCCAAAGAATTGCAGGTTGTGCTGCCAATCAGTTTTTATGAGAAAAAAAATTACGCCCGCTACAACAGTCTTGCTGTAATTGATGCAGACGGTGAAGTGTTGGGTAAATACCGCAAGAGCCATATCCCGGACGGTCCCGGTTATGAGGAAAAGTTCTATTTTAATCCAGGCGATACCGGCTTTAAAGTATGGAATACACGATATGCCAAAATTGGAATAGGCGTTTGTTGGGATCAATGGTATCCCGAAGCTGCCCGTTGTATGGCGCTGATGGGTGCAGAAATATTGTTCTATCCAACAGCCATTGGTTCGGAACCGCAGGATTCTTCCATTGACTCCAAGGATCACTGGCAGACCTGCATGCTCGGTCATGCTGCTTCCAATCTGATGCCAGTTATTGCTTCCAACCGCATTGGAATGGAGACAGATGAGGACTCCAGTATCACGTTCTACGGCTCATCCTTTATTGCCGGGCCACAGGGTAACAAGATTGCAGAAGCTGGTCGTACCGATCAGGAAGTGCTTACTGCTGAATTTGATCTGGACGAGCTGGAAGTGGGGCGGATTGAATGGGGTATTTTCCGTGACCGCCGCCCGGAGCTATACAAAACGATTGCTACCTATGACGGTGATTTAAAAGTATAATCTTTATACGGACACTGACAAAGTTTCCCTTGCCGGCAAGCCAAGGCGTTTCCCTCATTCGGATTCGCCTCGCTTTTCGGGAAGGGGATTTTTAGTTTGTGATCACAAGTTTTCATTAATGTCCTTTTCTATTCCGTTTCCAGCAACAGCTTCTTCCCAAATAAGGCGAATGACAGTGCCATTCCCCAAAGTTGTTTCCACCGTAATTTTACCACCCATGGCTTCGATCAGCCCTTTGGATATAGCCATGCCAAGTCCTGTTCCATTCACCGCCGCAGAAGTAGCGGTTCCCCGGTAGTAACGCTCAAACAATCGGTTTACTGTATTTTCATCCATTCCCGTGCCATTATCAGCGAACTGAATGGTGAGTCCTTTGCCACCTTCGCCCGGTATAACCGAGACGATAAGTACCGTATCCGGCGGATTATGCAGCAGAGCATTGGCTACCAAATTGTTAATGATTCTTTCCAGCCAAGGAGTATACAGCCTAACGGTTACGTCAAAAGGAGCGGCCTGAAACAAAATGGTTTCTTTTTTATAAAAAGGGTCGGCAGCCGCTTGCTTTAATGCGTCCTCTAACCAGCTATTGAGTTCAATCTCCTCGGATTCTGGCGGACGGGCGCCGCTTTTTAACCGATAAGTCATCGCAAGATCATTAATCAGCATCTCCATATGTGCAGATTTCTCCAGCATTGTGCTGGAAAATTGACGAACCTCCGCCACCGTCCAATCATATTGAGGTTCAGCCAGCAGGTGCGCATAGCCTTTAATTGAAACGAGCGGTGTTTTCAGATCATGGGTTATCCCGGCAATCCATTCTTCTCTCAGGCTTTCGGTTTGCTGACGCAGTGCCTGATCTCTCTGCAGAGTACCTGATAGCTTATCAATCGAATGCATCACATCGACAAAAATGCGGTAACGACGCTTCCATTTTCCTGAACGCATTCGGCTGCGGTGAATGCCTCTATGATCCACAGGTTCCTGATATACAGCCCTGCCAAGCGAGTCGAGCCAGGTGAGCATATGAAGCAACGGAACTCCAAAGCGATGCGCCTGCCATAACGAGAGAAGCAGGAAGGATGCAAAAATAGCTGTGAACATGGCGAGCATGGCAATGAGTATTATTCTTTCTTCCTCAGGCGGAAGCCATTTATTGCCGATGGCATAGCCACTGCTATTGGGAAGACTAACGACCCAGGTATGTCCGGTTTCCTTATCATAAGTGGATGCCAAATGGAAGCCGTATCTTTCATTGTACATGTTACGAAGAGCAAGTCCATAAAGGGTATAGGCTGTCGGTACAGATGCGGGTCGATTGTAGGAGGCAAGCTCAGAGCCTTTTGAATCCAGCAATTGAACGTAACCACCAAGCTGTTTGAGCCGGTCGGTAACATCAGTAGGCAGCACCAGTAATCCATTAGAGGAAAGTATCCCCTGACTTCTTATTTTTTTTAATAACGGGCCTAGCTGATTAGGCTCGCCATAGAGAAGAGTGAAGGGACGACCATCCTTCTCTTGTACCCACAGATACAGCCCATAAGGGAAGGGAAGATCGCCTGTCCAATAGGAGACGAGTTCGCCTGGTGCATAGCTTTTCGGCACATCTTTTGGTGTGTTATAGGACTGCTCCACCTGGCCGTTCTCATCAAGACTTTGAAGCCATCCTCCATTTTTCTTGACCTGTTCTAGCAATTGGGGATCAAAATGAATGCCATCCTTGCCCATTTCGGAGGACTCTACAAGCTGATTTAATCCCACAGAAGCAAAGTCACTGGAGATGCGGATATCAATAACACGTTGTAAAGCCCAAAAGAACGTAGCCGCAACAATGAGAAGCACGAATGCGCCGGCAGTAGCCAGTTGAAGCACGAATCGTATGGTTAGCCTCCGTTTGATGTTCATGATCGCTGGGAGCTCCCTATTTCCGCTTGTACAAGCTTATAGCCCAATCCTCTAACATTTACGATAAAGCTCGGGTTTGCGGGGTCAGGCTCAATTCTTTCCCGGATGCGATGAATATGAACCATGACGGTATTGTCATCACGCAGCGCTTCTTCGCCCCATACCGATTCATATAGCTCGCTTTTGCTGAAGATACGATTGGGGTTTTTGCATAAGAACAGCAGTAATTGGAAGACGAGCGCCGGACAGCTTACCAGCTTTTGCTCAACGCGAAGCTCGCACGCTGCTTCATCGACCTGAAAACGCCCGTAATCATAAATAACATTCATTCTACTGGTGGGTTGCTCAGATCCAAATGGTCTGATTGCACGATTGGCTGCCAAGTAACGACGTAGCTGGGAGCGTATACGTGCCACAACTTCCAAGGGATTAAACGGTTTGGTAATATAGTCATCGCCACCAACGGCAAAACCGGTCAGTTTATCAAAATCAGATTCCCGAGCCGTAAGAAATAAGATGGGAGCATCCGTCGTTTGACGGAGAAACGGACAAATTTCAATTCCGCTGCGTCCAGGCAGAAGGACATCTAATAGGATCAGATCATATTTTTTTTCTTCACAGGCAGCAATCGCTGCTTCACCTGTCATGACCGTGTCTACATTCGTGTAGCCTTCCTTGCGGAGTACAGTCAGCAAGAGTTCAAGAATGGAGTGCTCATCATCGACAAGTAAAATTGACGCATGGTTCATGCTTTTGTTCCTTTCTTCACCGTAATCTTTCCTACCATCATATCATGCTTTCTTTAGCGTGATCTTATGATGTTGTCTTAACGAAAGCTTAATTGTGGACTGTAGTCATGGATAAGAGTTAAGACACGGTTAAAGTAGGGTTACACGTGACCTAAGAGTGGTTTGTTACAATGAGTTAGACAAATACTATATTATGAACAAACATACTTGCGGGGGTGTGGAATGAAGAGACCAAATAGAAAGCACAGAATGGAAATCATCCACTATAGCAAAATGATATGGGTCATGGGTGCGCTTGCTGCCCTGATCACGGCATGTGGAGGAGCAAATCCAGAAGTGGCAACAGACATTCCGAAAGAAAAGACTGAAAAAACAAACACAAAGACTCAAACGTTGAAGCCTGAGGAGATCCCGGTAGAGCTTCTTGATGGCAAATATGCTGAGGTGTATGGCCACTTTAGTGATGAGTTTAAAAAACAGGTCAGCGAAGCTGATTTTGTAAGCATGGCTGCTGATTCTCTAAAAGGGGTCAAGTCGTTTAAGCAGGCGTCGGTCATCCAATTCAATGGCAGCGATCAGCGTACATGGATAAGCGATTCCGGGAAAATGGGACTGACCACTGTTTTTGATGAAAAGGGAGAGATATCAGGTCTTCAGGCCAAGCAACTTTCTCCTTTCCCACAAACAGATCATATCCTGACCAAAATCAAATACGATTGGCCATTAAAAGGGGACTGGTTTATTGTATGGGGAGGAACAAATGCACTGGTTAATTATCATTATGAATATGAAAGTCAGCGATACGCCTATGACATTATACAGAACAAGGATGGCCATTCGTATAAAGGCGATCGGCTGAAAAATGAAAGCTATTATGCCTTCGGCCAGCCTGTTCTTGCTCCGGCAAGTGGAACCGTGGTATCAGTCGTAAATCATATTCCAGATAACAAGCCTGTCGGCGTTATGAACGAGAAGGTACCTGCGGGGAATGAGGTTGTCATTGATCATGGCGGGGAATATAGCGTGCTGGCTCACATGAAGAACGGCTCCATTAAAGTAAAGGTAGGAGATAAGGTGAAGAGCGGCGATGAAGTTGGTTTGCTTGGTAATTCAGGTAATTCTAGCGAAGCGCATCTTCATTTTCAGGTGTCAGACGGTGCGGATCTATTCAAGTCTCGTTCGATCAACATTCATTGGAAGGACGACATTGCTCCTGTACAGGGCGAGACGATAAAGGTCGAGTAACCCGCTTGGCAAATTAAATGAAACGTTAGGGAAGGAATTAAATGATGAAAAAAACGCTTTTCTTTATACTTAAATCACTAGGAATAATGCTTACAGCAATAGTAGTTTTTCTAGTCATTGTTTTTACAGTTAATATTATCTGCAACCAATTGGAGAAAGAAAAAATAGAGCCCTATGGTCAGCTTGTACCAGTAGATGGGAAAAATATGAATGTTTTGATCCAAGGAAAGGGCAAAGAAACGATCGTACTACTACCAGGTTATGGAACAGGAGCACCAGGTATAGATTTTAAGCCACTTGTGGAGCAGCTAACTCCATTTTACAAAGTAGTCGTGATTGAGCCTTTTGGTTATGGATTAAGTGATGTAACCGAAAAAGAACGAACCGTTGAAAATATTGTAGCTGAAATTCATGAATGTTTACAAAAACTAAATATTGACCGATACACTCTGATGGGTCACTCCATTGCCGGCATTTACGGACTAGAATATGTGAACAAATACGAAAAAGAAGTCCGTGCATTTGTTGGGATTGATAGCAGTTTTCCAACGCAAGGTGGCACGGATGATGAGTTTCCAACAGAAGCCTATAAACTGATTAAGAATTCAGGTTTTAACAGATTGCTAATGAAACTAAATCCTGACCAACTTGTTGCACCTAAAGTAGATGATGAAACGAGAGAACAAATTAGAATTATTTCTCTCAAGAACGCGATGAATCCAAATATTATAAGCGAAGGAGAAAATTTAAAAAATAATTTTAAATCCGCTGAAAACTTTAAATTCCCTAAAAATCTTCCTGTTATATTCTTTTTACAAAAAAAAAATACGGATGTTGAAGGCTGGACACCAGAACATGAAGAACAGATAAAAGATTCTGTACATGGAAAAGTAGTGGAGCTTGAAGGAGGGCATTATTTACACCATACCCAATCCAAAGAAATCGTTAAAGACTTTAGAAGCTTTATGGAAGAAGTGAAACTGAAAAAGACCCCTCCACTATGAAAAATATTAAGAGTCGAGCGATTCACAGAATATTGTGAATTGCGCATTATTTTATAGCCAATATTCCGGAAAGCGGAATCATTCCGGTCGACTTTAGACAGCCCAAGGAACCCGCATATGAAGACTCTACGGCAGCCGCTATTGCAGCGTGTGGATTAATTGAAATTTCCAAAGCTGTAGTACCCCATGAAAAAGACCTGTATCTCGGTGCAGCGCTAAAAATGCTAAAAGCGTTGGATGAGACTCGTGCCGATTGGACTGAAAATTGTTACACTCATCTGACCGATTCTTTGTCCTAATGGACATTTACGGATGTGTTGGAAGAAGGAGGGGCTGGCGATTCCATAATTCACGGGGGGTTCGGCATGATTAATTTTCAGGGGATTGTGAAGCCTGTTTATCATGGTTACCGATTTCTGAATTTATTGGGTGATGAAGAATTGGCACGCAATGAGAAAGGAATTGTTACCCGGAATTCCAGCACAGGAAAGCTGTCTGCACTTGTATATCATTATGACGACGAGGCGGTGCTAACCGCTGTGCCAAATGCAATTACGCGGGAACAGAAACATCCGTTAGATATTCACTTATCATTGGAGGAATTACTCCAGGGACCTGTTTTATTGTGGAGACATTGGACGAGCATCATGGCTTTGCCATTCTAGCCTGGAAGGCAATGGGTTGTCCTGAACCTCCTACGCGTGAACAAACACGTGCTTTGCAGGGCACCGCTTTGGCCACGAACAAAAAAACGGTTTATGCTGACATAGATGGCTCATTGAAGCTTGAACTTACATTGACCCCGTGGAGCCTGATAGCTGTCCGCGAAGTCTAATTTAGGATAACTGTAAAAAAGCAGTCCAGTAGCTGCAAAAGTAAAGTACTGGACTGCCAAAATTTTATTGGAGTGCAACCACATTTCACTACTGCTACCCAAGAAATATAAAGGGATCGTCAGAAATGAACCATTTATGGAGAAAGTTTTCCCCATGTCATCAAGCTTAGCTAGGAGTGCCCTAAACTAAATATCACATCTGTTGTGCCAATAAAATCAAGAAAATTGAGAAGGGAGTACTTGCTGGAATTTCGCTGCGCACCAGGACACTTTGTCTAAAAGGTTACTCCCTCCGCACTATTGGTTTCTGCCTAAAGAGGGAGAGTCACTGCCCGAAAAAGGATTAAATCAGTGAGCTACGCCAAAAAGTAGAAATTATAGGAATACAGGAAAACCGAAATTGCCAGAAACGCAAGTATCAGCATCGCAATGGTTACCTTTCTTAACAATGTAGTTTTCGAAACATTCCAGGTTCTTATAGCAAGGTAGGCAGCTGGTACAAAGGCAAGACCCAGCACCCAGAAAAGGATAATATTCAAATTGAAATTGGACATAGGCTGAAAGGGGTCGCCTATCAATTGGATGCTTGAAGCAATAAAATTGACGATCACAAGCAGGCCCAGCAATGGCATCACGGTTACACTGTCAGGCAAGGGAAGCCGCGAAGTATTCTTCTGCTTTCTTGCGTTCATGATCTTACGCAGCCATCCCGTAATGCCAAAAACTGACCCAAGCGCAAACCAAATGCCGCATCCACCCACCAGCACATAACTGAAAATGGAGGTCTGCAGGAAGGACACCGGTAATTGGTCATCAATCACTCCATACGACAACTGCGTCACTTTCCCATCGGCATTGGTTAAGAAAAAAAGACGACTGATGTTTAGGCCCGCGTAATCATAAGGAGTGCTCCCGGGAGTCACGCGTTCAAAAAAATAGGGTTTGGTTTCTACATAATCAACATTAATATTCATGGATGGAATACTCAGAGTGATTCCGCCATTGCCGTTGGCTGAGACCACTTCTTCCGCATTGGATAATACGGGTATAAGCTTCAATATACCAGATGATACTGCGCGAGCAGAACGGTATTTTCCCGCCACATCCCCGCTATGCTTCAATGTGCTGTCCGCTTGCGGAGTAGCGTTGGAACCCCCGACAAACAGGTCAATGAGTTCGCTTCTCGCACCGGACATTTCATTTTCCACATTGGTCAGGATGCTGATCCCAAAGTTTTGATCCGGCACGATAGAGACCAGAGAGGAGAATGAATCTGTATTTCCACCGTGCTCGATAACACGATAATCCCCCGCGAACCGCTCCCAAAAACCATGGGCATTCCCCGGAAGCTCGGGATAGTGGGTATACGAAGCCTCATGCATTTCTCGCAGGGTTTCATTCTTGTTGAACAGCGAATATTTTAAGGAATGGTCCATGTTCAGATGAGCAAGCATAAAATGAGCCATGTCCTCCGAAGTAATGTTCAACGCACCAGCCGGCACATCATTAAAGAAAACATTCGGCTTTGCCACCCAGTTTCCATCCTTCTTGGAGTAGCCAGTTGCTTTATGTTCGATAACCTCTGGGATAAGATCATACCGTTGTGTAAAGTAAGAATGCTTCATGTCCAGAGGCTCAAATATATGTTTCTGAATATAGGTTTCAAAAGGCATTCCGGATACACGTTCTATAATATATCCGGCCAGGCTGGTCCCATAGTTGGAATAAGCAATCACTGTTCCAGGCTCATAAATCTGCTCAGGCTGATTTCCGGGTGCGATATGCTCCTTGAGAGGCCTAAGATCAGCAGGATCATGAACCAAAAGTTTTTCCAGGCGCTCCTCAAAACCTGCCGTGTGGCTCATCAGTGATTTCAGGGTAATAGGCTTATCAAAAGAAAGCTTGAGAAAGCCGTCAGGCAAGTATGTGCGGATGTCCGTATCCAAATCCAGCTTGCCTTGCTCAACCAGTTGCATTACGGCCGTCCAGGTGAACAATTTCGATACAGAACCGGCCTCCATATAGGTTGTTTCCGCACTTATGGGTGTTTGTTTCTCGATGTTTGAGTATCCGTAACCTTTTGAAAAAATAATTTTCCCGTCCTTTACCATGGAAACCGCAGCACCAGGAATCGCTGTACCTATATATTTCTTCATAATTTGATCTGTTCTGTCTTCGATTTCGGAAATCGGAATTCCAGAGGGAGTGGTTGGAACAGACCCAGAAGCATATGCCTGGACCGGGATAAGTGCCATCAATGCCAACATGAACAAAGAGGCAAACCGTTTTTTTAATTTCATATCAAGTCTCCTTTTTGCTGCGCTTGAATCTTTAAGAGCAGTCTGTTTATTGGAACATTTTTAGTGTAGCAGTCAAGTCTTTCTTATTTCTCTCCTGTTCCTTACTTTTTTCTTTCTCAAGTTAAGCCTCAGCGCTTATGTAGTGAACATACAGAAAGAGAAGTTCGACTGTACGAAATGGGAGAATGTCGGAGGACAAAAACATGTATTCATTACCGATTAAATAGTTATCTAAAATGTACTAAAACCCTCCTGACAACAGTGTGTCAGGAGGGTTTTCCTTCCTATGTAGACAAAGGAACTTAGACTATGAACTACTGAATATTTGTTTCAAAAAAAATGGACTTGACTTTACTTCCATTTTAGACAGGTACTTGACAGGTATATGATATATTAAAAAAAGTTGAGATTTGGGAAAGCAATTGATAAATCAACAAGACGGGAAATTCAATGCCTCTTAATAGACTTAGATCATGTTTGCCTATTCATAAGAATTAAAAATCAATTTAATGGCGGGGATATATAGTGTATCAATACAAAGACCAAGATTATGAAGCTGTTCATTTTGATGGACATGATTTACGGTATGGAGAACTTGCACGCTGCACTTTCAAAAAGTGTACATTCATGAATACTTCATTGGATGAGATCGAGACAAGTAATTGTCGTTTTATTGAATGTGATTTTAAAGGTGCTGCTCTATGTGGATCTGTCCATACGGAATCAGCTTTTGAAAATTGTACTTTTAATGGTGCCAACCTCTTTGTATCCAAATTTAGCTCCTGTAAAATGACAGGATCGGACTTTGCGGGTGCTCAAATGGACGGTGTCACTTTGAGTCAAGGAGACTGGTCCTACACTAATCTAAGGCATACTAAGCTGGGAAAACAGGATTTGAGAAGGATTCGTTTTTATGAAGCAGATTTTACTGATACGGATTTGGCAAAAGCTGACCTGAGAGACTGTGACCTAACGAGAGTAATTTTGAGCAGAGCCAACTTGCAGGGAGCCGATCTGCGAGGTGCCAATCTTGAAGGAATTGATTTGAAATCATTAAATATTAAAGGTGTACGAATGGATAGAGAGCAAGCAATCCTGTTTGTACGCTCCTATGGTGCAAAGGTAGATTGAAGAGCAGTAAGAAAGAAGCAGTAGCTCCTAATGTCTGCAATAGGAATTTTAACAGAAATATTACAGGTTGAATATTCAGTATGTATTTGGATGGAATAAGTAGGAGGAGCAGTACATGCAAAATTTTATTAACGTTCACGGAGCCCGAGAGAATAATCTGAAAAATATTGATATTCAAATTCCTCGTGACCAAATTGTTGTGATCACCGGGGTGAGCGGCTCGGGAAAATCCAGCCTGGCATTCGATACACTATATGCTGAGGGGCAAATGCGTTATGTCGAATCACTATCTTCCTATGCAAGACAATTTCTCGGGCAGATCAATAAACCAGATGTCGACTCGATCGAAGGACTCTCGCCCGCAATTGCCATTGAACAAAAAACGACATCTAACAATCCACGTTCCACCGTGGGCACTGTAACTGAAATTTACGATTTTTTGAGGTTATTGTGGGCAAGGGTTGGAACACCACATTGTCCAGCCTGTAAAGGTGAAGTTACACGCCAGTCTGTCGATCAAATTGTAGATCAAATATATAAACTTTCTAATGGCACAAAATATATGGTGCTCGCACCCATAGTACAAGATAAAAAAGGGGAGCACCAGCACGTTTTTGAACAAGCGAGAACGAACGGTTATGCGCGTGTGCGAGTAGACGGCACCGTTATGAATCTATCGGAAGAGATCCTGCTCGATAAAAATAGGAAACATACCATCGCTATTGTGGTGGACCGTCTGGTAGTGAAAGAGGAAGATACTCAGAGACTGACAGACTCTATTGAAACAGCCATTTCTTTGTCTGGCGATACCGTATTGATTCACCGGATGGATAGCGGAGAGGACATGCTGTTTTCCCAAAGTTTTGCTTGTGCCCGTTGCGGCTTTTCCTTACAGGAGCTGTCTCCTCGCATGTTCTCTTTCAACAATCAGTACGGCGCCTGTCCGACTTGCACGGGACTTGGGTTTCATCTTAAGGTTGACCCGATCAAAGTCGCACCCGATCGCAGTCAATCGCTGAACTCGGGCGCAATTAAGGCTACCGGATGGGGGAATGTCGAGACCAATTCCTTTTGCAAAATGTATTTTGAAGCGATTGGAAAAAAGGCTGGATTTGATCTGGATACCCCTCTTGATCAGCTTTCACAGGCAGCATTCGACATGCTCTTGTATGGAACACAGGGTGAAAAACTTGAACTCAGATGGGAAAACAATCATCAGGAGAAGGTGCTGTACCAGGCGTTCGAAGGGATTGTTAACAATCTGGACCGACGCTACCGGGAAACCCAGTCTGATACGATGCGGAAAGAACTTGAAGGCTATATGTCCGCTTTGCCTTGCCACGATTGTCATGGTGATCGGTTGGCACCGATGCTGCTTGCGGTAACCGTCTGTGATATGAACATTTCAGATTTCTGCAAGCTGTCTGTTACCGAAGCCCTTCATTTTATCGAAAACATGCATCTGTCCCCGGCTAAGGCAATGATTGCCGACCCGATTACGACGGAGATTGTTGACAGGCTTATATTTTTGAAAAATGTCGGTTTGGAATATTTGACGTTATACCGATCTGCCGGAACACTTTCAGGCGGGGAGAGTCAGCGCATTCGTTTGGCCACCCAGATTGGATCCCGCTTAACGGGAGTGCTGTACATTCTCGACGAGCCCTCGATCGGCTTGCATCAGCGAGACAATGAACGGCTTATATCCGCTTTGAAGGAAATGCGTGATCTAGGCAATACCGTTATCGTTGTGGAACACGACGAAGAAACGATCCGACAAGCAGACTGGATTGTGGACATTGGTCCGGGCGCTGGTATGCATGGAGGAGAAGTGGTCGCTCAGGGAGAACTTGATCAGATCACCGCAGAAGAACGTTCGATAACCGGCCAATATTTGTCGCATCAAAGGTGGATCGCGGTGCCGGAGAACCGCAGACCAGGCAATGGACATCATCTGACTATAGTGGGGGCAGCGGAAAACAATCTGAAAGACATCAATGTATCTATCCCATTAGGAACGATCACGTGTGTTACGGGCGTTTCCGGGTCCGGTAAGTCTAGTCTTGTTAACGAGATACTTTATAAAAAGCTGGCGGCGACACTAAATCGAGCTCACACTCGTGCAGGCAAACATTTACAAATCGATGGCATTCAGCATTTGGATAAGATCATTAACATTGATCAGAGCCCGATTGGGCGGACTCCTCGTTCCAATTCGGCCACGTATACAGGTCTTTTTGACAATATCCGCTCCCTGTTTGCCATGACAAATGAAGCCAAGGTGCGTGCATATGGCCCAGGTCGGTTTTCGTTTAATATTAAGGGTGGCCGCTGTGAAGCCTGTACCGGAGATGGACTGATGAGAATCGGGATGCATTTCCTGCCCGATGTGTATGTGCCTTGTGACGTCTGTAAAGGGAAACGATATAATCGGGAGACTCTGGAAGTTCACTATAAAGGAAAAAGCATTGCAGATATCTTGGAGATGACTGCGGACGAAGCCGTTATTTTTTTTGAGAATGTTCCAAAAATACGGAAGAAAATCGAGGCGCTTTGTAAAGTGGGGTTGGGTTACGTGAAGTTGGGTCAGTCTTCTACAACGCTATCAGGTGGAGAAGCGCAGCGAGTGAAACTTGCATCAGAATTGCTGAAGCCCGCTACGGGTTCGACGCTATATGTCATGGATGAACCTACTACAGGGCTTCACGTGGCGGATGTGCAGCAGTTGATCAACATTCTTCATGTGCTGGCTGATGATGGCAACACCATTGTCGTTATCGAACATAATCTGGATGTGATCAAGAATGCGGACTATATTATTGACCTGGGACCCGAAGGTGGTAGCAATGGAGGGAACGTCATATGTACGGGGACTCCGGAACAAGTGGCCAACTTTAAGCAGAGCTACACGGGGCAATATTTATGTAAAGAACTTAGAGACTGTTGATTTTATGATTTCGACTGAGATACAGGCGACCCGAAATTGGGTGCCTGTATTTTTTTTCCTAAATAGACTTGTGAATTGTATTAGTTGTTTGTCTAGGTGTGTGTACCTCATGAAATCGAACCAACCTGAATAGTAGATGATTTATTTTTGATATTTGTTGGCGTTCATGTCAGTAATGAAGTGATCGGAATTTCAATGCTTACTTGTCCGCCTCCACTCTGGGTGGAATTGGTGATGCCCAGCTTTCCTCCATGTAGGTTAACAATGGATTTCGTTATGTACAGGCCCATACTGTAATGTCCACTTAATCTTCTGGACGAGTCGCCCATATAAAATTGTTCAGCTGCTTGTTTGAGAGCTTCCGGAGAGAAGCCCGGGCCTTCGTCTATGACGCTGAACCGAATACGGTCTTCCACCGTCACCACGATCAACCTGATCTCGCTGTACTCCGGCGATGATGCCAACATGGTCAACAATTTGTTCGACTTCGGATAGGATTGTACTCATAGCCGATGTTGATGTTCGTCTAACATGTTTATCTCAATTGAAATAAATTGTTAATATTATGCATTCATGCAGTATCCGCTATAATGGATACAGTGATTTAGGAAAGGAATGTAATCATGAAGAAGGTCATCGTAATTGGATCAGGGATTCTTGGAGCATCGACAGCTTATCAGTTAGCAAAAATGGGAGCTAATGTCATTATTGTAGACCGCAAAGATAAAGGACAGGCTACTGATGCCGCTGCTGGCATTATCTGTCCCTGGCTATCACAGCGACGCAATCAGGCTTGGTATCGGCTGGCAAAAGCTGGTGCACGTTTTTACCCTGGACTGATTGAAGAACTCAAAAGCGAGGGAGAAACAGAAACAGGCTATGCTCAAGTGGGTGCTCTTAGTATCCATGATGATTTGGAGAAAATCAGAAAGATGGAAGAGCGGGCACACATACGACAAGCGGATGCACCGGAAATCGGTGAAATTACCCGCCTAAATGAAAAAGAAACCCATGAACGGTTTCCTTTGTTAGTAGAAGGTTATCATTCTGTTCATATTAGTGGTGCCGCCCGTATAGATGGTCGTGCGCTGCGCGATGCGTTGCTCCGATCAGCACAAAGAAACGGGGCCATCCTTGTACATGGGGATGCTGCGCTTCAATATGAATCCGACCATGTAACAGGAGTAGCATTCGGTGCAAAAAGCTTCTCGTCTGACGAAGTCATTGTTTGTGCAGGTGCATGGGCAAATCAACTGCTGCAGCCTTTAGGCATTCACTTTAAGGTTAGTTTTCAAAAAGCACAAATCATGCATTTACAGGTTCCTAATAGGCAAGACACAGGCACCTGGCCTGTAATCATGCCGCCTTCTGATCAATATCTGCTGGCCTTTGATAAACAGAAGATCGTAATAGGGGCGACTCACGAAAATGAAATCGAAGGTTACGATACGAGAGTAACAGCAGGTGGGATGCAGGAAATTCTGAATAAAGGTCTAGAATTGGCACCTGGTTTAGCAAACAGCAATTTTCAGGAGATAAGAGTTGGTTTCCGTCCTTTTACACCCGGTTTTCTTCCGGTGATAGGCGCTGTTCCTGGGTGGGACGGCCTTATAGCGGCAAACGGACTTGGAGCATCCGGGTTGACTATGGGTCCATATATTGGAAGTCAGTTGGCAAAGTTGGCACTTGGAATGGCTTTGGATATCGATATAAATGATTATGATATTCGAAAAGCAATAGATGAAAGTTGATCCTTACCTGCAGACAACACCATATATGCTTAAGAAGTCGCCATATTGGCGGCTTTTTTTGTTTTAGCGATATAAGTTCTTGTCCTTAGGGTGGGACAAGAACATGTATTCATAGCCGATTAGAAGTTTGACTAATGGCCTGGAGTCACCGAGGAAGCCTAGCTATTCATTCTATACGTCATTCATCATGTCATTGATATAGAAATTCTTCAACGATTGTGTTGTGGTTTGCATGTTTTTCGAATAGTCGATTTTATAGATACAGGAGTAAATCACATTTAATACGTAATCAAAGGCAATTTGCGACGAAAATGTACCAATCTTGGCATGTTTTACTTCGTCATTAGGCACCTGGATGCAGATATTACTGAGTTTTGCCAATTCACTTTGATTAGTTGCTGTAATTGTGATAAAAGGGATATTTTCACGTGTAAAATGCTGAGCTGCTTTTAAATAAATCGGCGACTTCCCGTGGTAAGTTAAAAAAATAGCACAATCCTGTGGCGTAAGATTAGCCGTATGGTAAGCCCATTCGTACAGCTCCGTGGCAATAACTACGTATTTGTTGATTTTAATCAATTTGTTCTGAAAACTTTTCGCTCGGATTTGTGAATCTCCTAACGCATATATAAAGATCCTTTTCGCTTGATCCAGCAACCGGGCTGTTTGCGACAGTAAGTCATCATCCATGAATGCAAAGTTTTTTTCGATCGTTTCCTTCATTAACTCTGCGATTTCTTTCGCCACTTGAAGTGGGGATTCATCAAGACCGAATGGATAGTTGGGGTCCACGTTGGAAATGTTTTGAGTATTTTGCTGAAATTCCCGAGCAAGTTTGATTATAAAATCCTTGAAGCCAGATAGCCCAAGTTTATGTGTTAATCGATTAATCGCGGAATGCGAAGTATACGTTGCCTTTGCAAGCTCCTGAATATTTAAGTGCAGGATGCTTTCCTTGTGAAGCAAAATATAGGATGCAATGCTTTTTTCATTTGGTGTAAAGTTTTGCATTTCTGATAATTGCATCAGTATTTTCAACAGGTTCACCCCGGCTCAATTGAATATAACGTTTGATAAATAATATGAAATAAACATTTTGTTTAAAAATAAACAACCATTTTTAAAAATAATCGGTTGAATGTACCATTTTGGCGGCAAATCCTTTACGATCAACGTTCTTCTTCTATAATAAATGAAAAAGAGCCTAAGGGGGAATTAATATGCTTACCATCGGGTATATTGGGAATGGCAAAAGCACGAACTGCTATCATCTTCCTTTTTCATTGAGAAACCTTTTATGTTAACCAAAGAAGAAGCCGTGTCGATCTTCCAATATGCTAAAGAGAAAAATCTGGTTATACAATGCTATCAAAATAGACGTTACGATTCGGATTTCCTCACTACCAAGAAGGTTATTGAATCAGGAAAGCTTGGAGATTTACTGGAGGTGGAGATGCATTACGATTATTTTCGACCTGAGATCCCGAACTCCACTTCTCATTTTTCCAAATATAACAGTTACCTATATGGACATGGCGCTCATACCATTGACCAGGTTCTTTCCTATTTTGGGAACCGGACACGATCCATTACGATTCGTCAATTGCTGGGTCCCGGGAGAATGAATGATTACTTTGATCTGGATTTTTATTATCCCTCGCTCAAGGTATCCATCAAATCCAGCTTTTTTCGCTTAAAAGACCGTCCGAGTTTTGTTGTATATGGCAAAAAAGGCGTTTTTATAAAGCAAACGAAGTATCGTCAGGAGGAGCATCTGAAATTATACTATCTGCCTAAGGGACACGCCGATTTCGACATCGACCAGCCCGAGCATTACGGCATCTTAACATATCTGGATGATAAAGGCGAGTACCATGAAGAAAAAGTCGTTTCTGAAAAGGGAGACTATGCCCGAGTGTATGACGATATCTATCATTCGATCGTACTTGGCAAAGAAAAAGTGATTAAAGACGAAGAAACGATAGCTTCTATGGAAATACTAGACAAAGGTATAGAGGAGTGTAACTAAAATGAAGTTGGGAATTGTCGGAGCAGGGATGATCGTAGGGGATCTATTGAGCTTTATTCAGGAAATCCCTACCATTTTATTAAAGGCCATTTGTTCTAGACCTAGCCACCAGGAGAAATTACTGGATTGGCAAAATAAATATGGTATATCTCAGATTTATTCGGATTACAGCGAGATGTTGATGAATAGTGATGTAGATACAGTCTATATCGGACTGCCTAATCATCTTCATTATTCATATGCCAAAGAAGCATTATTGAGTGGTAAACATGTCATTTGTGAGAAGCCGTTTACTTCCAATTTGCATGAATTTCTAGAGCTAAAAGAAATTGCTCAGCAAAGAAAACTGGTATTGGTGGAAGCCATTACGAATCAATATTCGAAAAATTATTTGTCAATGAAGGAGTATCTTCCTAAGCTGGGTGAGATCAAAATAGTTGAATGCAACTATTCCCAATATTCATCTCGGTATGAGGCTTTCAAAGCGGGAATAATCCGGCCTGCCTTTAATCCGGAAATGTCTGGTGGAGCCTTGATGGATATTAATTTATATAATATTCATTTGGTTGTTGGTTTCTTCGGGAGCCCTAAGAAGGTGGAGTATTGGGCAAACATGGAGCGTGGAATTGATACTTCAGGTATGCTGCTGCTGGATTACGGTGATTTCAAGTGTGTCTGCATAGGTTCAAAAGACAGTACGGCCCCCAATGCAGTGAATATTCAAGGTAATAAGGGCTATATACACATGGCAAGTCCGGCTAATGTATGCGACTGCTTTGATTACACTGCGAATAAGGAAACGCCAATTCGGGTGGACCTGAAAGATCATCCGCATCGTATGTATGACGAATTCGTTGAATTTGACCGTATTATCAGAGAAAAAGATTTGGAAAAAGTCTCGGATATGCTTGAACATAGCGAGAGGGTCATGAATGTCATTGAGAAAGCCAAGCAGTCCGCCAATCTTGTATTTGGTCCCGACAAACCATTTTGAGAGCAGCAGACATATGTCTGCTACTCTTTTCGCTCTAGATTTACAATTTCCGGTCCAACAGCATGCCTATTTGCTCTGCCATCTCGACAGGAGGGAGAGGTTTATCGTTCAAAAACCACCACTCCATAATCCCCACCACAGCGGACGCTGCATAACGGACAACCACTTCTTCGTTTAGTCCCCGATTTCTTGCTTCATTCATGTCGACCTCTTCCCGAAGTTCATCGATCATAAATTCAAGAAACTGAGTGCGGAAGTAAGGGGCGCCTTTGCTCACCAGCATCGTGGAGAAAAATAAATAGTTAGCCTCAAAATATTCAAACCAAACAATTTCGGCCTCTGTAAAGCTCAAATGAGCCGATTCAATACATAATCTTCGAAGTTCATTGATGTGTGCGGCGATCAGCTTATCCAGCAAATCATATTTGTCCACGTAATGAAGATAGATGGTTCCCCGGCTTACATTCGCTTTGTCGGATAGATCCTGAATTGTAATATGGTCGAAACTCTTTTCGGCCATCAACTCCGTTAACGCTTTTTTCAAGGCTTCCTGTGTTTTGAGTATTCTCCGGTCCACTTTCACTGTGTTCAACCCCTAAATTTCTAAGTGATAATTGACTGTTTTAACTTATATGTCTATTAATGAACAAATCAAGCACATTTAACAATTGAACGCATTCTGTATCAGATTATAATAATAGACACAAGTTCAAAAATGTATCTATTTCAATTATAGATGCATTTATATGAAGGATCAATGCAAATGAAGAAAGAGGAGATATCACATGTCAGATACTCAAAAACTTACGGCTGCACAGCGAACGATTGGGGACTTCTCACCAAAGATCGTCGAGCTGACCGACAAGGTTCTGTTTGGGGACGTATGGGAACGCAAAGAGCTGGCCCCACGCGACCGCAGTCTCATTACCGTAGCAAGCTTGATCACCGGAGGAAATTCCGAACAACTGGGCTTTCATTTGAGTAAAGCCAAAGACAACGGCCTTACGGAAGAGGAACTGATCGAAGTCATTACCCATCTTGCCTTTTATGCGGGCTGGCCGAAGGCGATGTCCGCTATTACAGTGGCCAAAGAAGTATTTGCAAAGGAAAACTAAGTTCCAAAGCAAACATTTTATATCCAATCGCAGAACCTCAATTAAGCAATTCAAATTAGAAAGGATGATCATTCACTATGTCCAATATTCAAGATAAAGTCGTTATTATTACAGGTGCTTCCAGCGGAATCGGAGAGGCAGCGGCCAAAGAGCTGGCATCTAAAGGTGCGAAGCTTGTGCTGGCGGCTCGCCGTGAAGACCGTTTACAAAATCTGCAAGAAGAAGTTGAACAAAGCGGGGGTACAGCCATCTACAAAGTAACCGATGTGACATCGCATGAACAAGTGGAAGAGTTGGCTTCGTATGCACTTCAAGAGTTTGGGAAAATCGACGTACTTATCAATAATGCCGGAGTCATGCCGCAATCGTTTCTCTTTAAGAAGAAAATTAATGAATGGGATATGATGATTGATATTAATATCAAGGGCCTATTATACGGGATTGCTGCTGTTCTGCCTGCGATGCGGGAACAGAAATCTGGTCATATCATTAATCTGTCTTCTATTGCCGGACATAATGTCTACCCAGGCGGCACTGTATATTGCGCGACCAAACATGCCGTAAGGGCAATTACGGAAGGTTTACGTCAAGAAGAGGCGATCAGTGGTACCCAGATTCGTACAACGAATATCTCTCCAGGAGCTGTCAGCACTGAATTGACGGAGGGAATCACGGATGCAGAGTTAAAACAAGCGTACGATGAGTTATATCAAGGAGCAATTAAAGCGGAAAGTATCGCACGTGCGATTGCTTTTGCGATTGAAGAGCCAGGAGACGTTGCGATCAATGAAATGATTATTCGCCCTACCACACAACAGGCGTAAGTCAACAGCAGGAGGAATGACGATGAATTATCGTACAGTAGGAAAAACAGGAATCAAGGTTTCAAATTTATGTTTTGGCACAATGTCCTTCGGGGGGAATGCCGATGAAGAAACATCCAAAAAAATGTTCAACCGCTCCCGCGAAGCTGGCATTAACTTTTTTGATACAGCAAACGTCTACAGCCAGGGTCGCTCCGAAGAAATTCTGGGCGAGTGCATCGAGGACTGTCGGGATGAGATTGTACTGAGCACCAAAGTTTTCTATCCGATGGGACAGGACGTGAATGCTGGAGGGCTTTCCCGCCGTCATATCATGCTTGAAGTGGAAAACAGTCTGCGACGCCTGAAGACGGATCGCATCGACTTCTACTTCGTGCATATGTTCGACGAAAATACGCCAATGGAGGAGACTCTTCGTGCACTCGACGATCTTCAAGCGCAGGGCAAAATCCTTCACCCAGCGGTGAGCAACTGGTCGGCCTGGCAGATTGCCAAAGCGCTCGGCATCTCTGCCAAGGAGGAGCTGGCACGCTTTGAATTGATCCAGCCGATGTACAACCTGGTCAAACGTCAGGCTGAGGTAGAAATCCTACCTCTTGCCGCTTCCGAGCAGATTGGGGTCATTTCGTACAGCCCTCTGGGAGCTGGGATTCTTACGGGCAAATACGGAACGATCAAACGACCGGAACAAGGGCGGCTGGTCGAAGAGCAGCGGTATACGGACCGTTATGCGGATGAAATGAATTTTGCCGTCGCCGACCGCTTTACTGCACATGCTGCTGAACGAGGCGTGAAGCCCTCGACGCTTGCGGTAGCCTGGGCGATGTCCAATCCTATGATCACGGCGCCAATTATTGGCGCAAGAAACCTCGCGCAGTTGGAAGACTCGCTGGGCGCTGTCGATGTAGAGATGACTCCAGAGTGGCGCGATGAGATTTCCAGACTTTCAGTGACTCCCGTACCTGCTACAGACCGGGGCGAGACGCTGCTGCCGAATTGGACTTGAAGACCGAAGACCACCTAAATAATGTTGGGGAAGTCGTCGGCGTTCCAGGTTTAATAGGAACCTCGCTGCGAAGTTAATCGAATCATACCGAAAAAGGGACGACCGTAACCGAGGCCACTGAAAAAGTCCCCCAGCTCACCAAAAGAGACAGTTCCTCATTTTTTTTGAGGAGTCTGTCTCTTTTTTT
>NZ_SLTL01000043.1:0-28320 GCF_014858585.1 Paenibacillus sp. 23TSA30-6
TTTAAGAATCTACTGAAACAAGCTTGACTATGAACCTATTTCTATACGGCGTTACCCATCCAATAGAGCGAAGAGCCCTATATAATAATGACGCTGATATTAGATTGCGGAATGCGCCTCGGGGAAGTGTGTGCGTTAGAGAGTCCGAGGTTGACTACGTGAGAAAACAAATCGTGCTGCCGGCGGTAAAGAATAAGAACCGTAAATCGCGTATTTTACCGTTATCCACAACTACAATTCGGCTACTAAAACAGTTGTCCACAGAGACAGCGGAGCATTTTGATACGCCATACTTATTCACAACCAATTATGGACAGCAACTAAGTGAAAAGACGATACAGAAATCGTTCGATAAATACGCGGAGAAAGCGAAGTTAGGACGGTCGATGTCGCCGCATGTGTTGAGGCATAACTTTGCTACTATGGCGGCTGAGAATGGAATGTCGATATTTCATCTACAGAAGTTAATGGGACACGCGGATATCGCTACAACGCGGAAGTATGTACAGATTGGAGAGGGAAGTCTAGCGGATGAGCATCGGAAATATTCTCCGTTATCGAGGCTGCGGAAATGAGCGGAATTTATAATTGAGAGAGTACTGTGGTTTGGCGGAAGTATGTTGTATAATTATATAAGCAAGACGCACGGCATGGAGGAACTATGAATGAGTGTGTTTGAGTCTATGTCGTTAATGATTAATTTTGGAATGTTTGTTTTGACATTGCTGGCCGTCGTCATTTCTATATTTACACTTAAGCAGAAACGCGAAGAAAATAAAGTGCACAAAAGAAAATAGCCTATCTCTTGGCGGGGACTAGGCTACTTCCACGGATAATTTTATAAAACGGAAGCCGTGCGTCTTGTCACTACGGCTTCTTTCTTTTGTCAATTATATTTTACAGCTAATTGCTTAATGATACAACAGGATTATTATTATATTTACTTATATGTTTGCCTAACAACGTGTCTTCATCGTTTGAGACAGAATGATAGGAATTCAAAATAATCGCTTACCCCTTCGTGTGAGGAACGTAGGTGGGTCCGTTTTTCTGCGTTTTCTTTTAGTGACAACGGACTAGTACAATGGTATTATTTGGGTAAATTTGAGATGAAGGGGGGATTCTGGGTTGTTGGGCGGATTGTATACGTAATGAGAGATTAAAAAGCGAAGGAGTTGACGAAGTGGCCCTCGAACAAGCCGCGTTTTTCAGTACTAGATCGTTTATGGCCGAAATGTTTAATGATGCTCTTTATTATCTTCAAGAAGGTGAAGCTGCGGAATATGAGTTTGCGCAATATAGATTTTATAGGTCTGCAATTATAAACTTTTGTGCCTCGGCTGAAGCAGCGGTATCAAAAATAGTACATAATCATCTTAGACAGAATGAAGATTCTTTGGAGCACTATGACATTGATTTGCTGAAGAGTCTTAATGACTTTAATGCACCCCCGCCAAAGAGCTTCAGGACAATTAGAAGTAAAATTACAACGGTCGAACGACTACTAAATCAAAAATTTACCAAGAAGAATTAAAAATCATATATAGAATTAACTGAGCTGAGAAATAAAATCATCCATTACAACACTTCCTATGCTGCCATTGTATACGAGGATGGGAGTGTGAAAAGAGTGGCGAGTGGGGCTCCTGAAGTTGTCGATGCTTTTATAACTGAGTTGTTCAGATTGTATGGATATAACTCGGTGGAGGGGTTTCATTCAAAGCGTATACCTATTTATTAAGTGTTCTTTTACCGTAATTTCAACCGCAGATCAGGACCTAATTTAACGTTAAAATCACGTATCCCATAGGTTAGACGATGATGATATAGGAGTTGGAGTAGTGCACATTATAATTGGACACTCAAGGTTTGAATTTTTAGCTGGGGGCGACGTTAACTTTTTAAATGTTTTTCTATATAATATAATAAAATTAGTTGCTGAGGTCGGAACACCCAACCGACACGCCCAAGCGGTCTTAAAAGGGATGGAGAAGATTTTAACTAATTTTCAAAGGATAGGCCTCGTCAATTTGACGGGGCTTTTATATCATTCCTCATCTATGAGTGTGATTATTTCACGAATGTCTGTAATGCCTAATGCATCTGCGATTTCCTCGATATGTTTGAAGTTTATATTTTCTCTCTTTTCATTCGCCAGTTCAGATAGAGCTGCTCTACGGACACCAGTCTTGTGAGACAATTCGTTTAGGGAAATCCCTCTTGCTTTGATTAACTCGCCAAGCATTATCTTTACCTTCATTCCACACACTCCTATTTTATTTTAAAACCCGTTGACTGTACTCATAAGCGTACAATATAATAAAGATAAATGTTGTACGTATAAGCGTACGAATTAAAAAAATAGTCCCTATTATTTTAGGAGCTAAGGCGTTTAGAGGAAGAAAAGGAGGACGGATGTATGAGTAAATCGTTGGGATTGGAATGGGCTTCGATGGTATACGGGCCGTATGATTTGCCGCATATGTATGAGATATTCGAGGGAGTACTTTATAAAGGATGCTACTTCTTCTATCTGGACAATGGTGTGCTATGCCTGCGTCAGGTTCGCAAGTTAGGTCAGCCGGAGCACACACATTTGTTCATCGATGGAGATAGTGCAGGACTACAACTGGCAGTGGGGATTCGGCGTGATTTGATGGAGGTAGTAACTGACATCATCAGAAGCTGGAGGGACAAGAGCGGGCTTACTTTTCTGTTCGATGAATTACTGTGTCTACAAGGAAGGGGAGACATACAACTGAATCTTGTAAAAGACAAGGGTTAGGATGTTCTTCTGAGGTGTCATTACAGCAAAAAAATACCCCTGACAGCAGGAAAATAAGTACCGTCAGGAGCATATTTTGTTGTTATAGCTGGTTTGGCGGGTAGTTATAGCGTTTTGTTTTTTTCGAGCCGGAGATCATCAGAAGGATTGCTGCGATCAAATGGAGAATCCAGCCCAGAACAGGTATCCAGGCCAGTAAAGAGGTCAATATCCCCCATACAGAGCCATAGATCGCTTCCTGATTGCGTAACGACAGGATGAGTGTCACTGCATGCAGGACAAGCATGAATCCCAGAGCCGAGTAACCGGTCCCCATGACAATAGCTCCTCCCACAATCGGTACGGCAAGCACCAATTCGAATATACCTGATATCCACTTTAATATTCGAGAATAGCTCATCTTTAAACCTCCGTAGATAGTAGGTCTTTGTACTTGGATATATTCTAGCAGAAGGAGCTGGATTAATCTGCATTTTACCAGTATATGCAAAAAGTCCGATAATGCAACAAAGGAGGACCTCAAAGGTCCTCCATCGTAGGCGATACATTTTTAACAGGATACGATCTGTCCAATCACATCACGAAACTCGGTGTACTGACAAGCAATACCAGTGTTGAAAAGACAGTGTCCTCTTACACAAACCTAACGCTTCTAATGCCCGGAATGGATCTCCTAACAGTTTGTCCGGCTACGTCATCCAACGGAACCACACCTCTCTGTTGTATCGCCTGATTATAATATGGCCCGAATGTCGAGAAAATATACATTAATGAACGCGGGCTTTCGTTTTTTTCTTCCATTTGCGATTATGGTTGGTCGTCTCCGGAAAAGTTTCGCCTCTTTCGAGTGTCACTTGCTGCGGGTTTTGAATTTCGGTATGAAAGCTTTTTTCTCCGACTTCCATATATACGCCGTCATTTGGCGCTTTGTCGCCTGGCTCAAATTCGGTTTTTTCACCCATAAGATTGTTCCTCCTTTACTACATGGATTTGAACTGCAACGGTTATTGTTCGCTGACATGAGCAGAAACATGCGGGAACAACAACACGGGATTTCAGAAAATTGAGTTATTTCCTATATATAGATAAATTATACTGTACCTATAAAATCATAGAAAATGGGATGTGTGCAGCTAATTTAACGGATTTACATCCCATGAACTCAATTGCTGGTTGCAATCAGTTGCTGGATTTGGTAAACTGTTTTAGTGCGAGTTTAGGCTCGTTCCTTGCTCTCAACCAAGATTGAGGGCCTTATGTCCATAAGGAGGTGTAAAGAATGCGCAAATATGAAGTGATGTACATTATTCGTCCTGACATTGAACAAGAAGCTGTTCAAGCGGCAGTCGATAAATTCCAAGGTATCATCTCCAACGGCGGTGGCGAAATTACGAGTCACGATGTAACTAAACGTCGTCTTGCGTATGAGATTAAGAAATTCCGTGATGGTTCTTTCGTTCTGGTAAACTTCACAGCAGAACCTGCTGTAGTTGCTGAGCTTGAGCGTCTCATGAAAATTTCTGACGAAGTAATTCGTTATCTCATTACGAACGACGTAGCTTAATTATTGTACGTGATTATGTAATGAACAACGCTCAAAGGAGGGGATTGGATTGTTGAACCGTGTCATTCTGATCGGTCGTTTGACCAAAGATCCAGAGCTGCGCTATACACCGTCTGGTGTAGCAGTAACCCAGTTCACCCTGGCTGTAGACCGTCCGTTTACGAGTCAAGGCGGCGAACGGGAAGCGGATTTCTTGCCGATCGTAACCTGGCGTCAGCTTGCTGAAACATGCGCTAACTATCTTCGCAAAGGTCGTTTAACGGCTGTTGAAGGCCGTGTTCAGGTGCGTAATTATGAGAACAATGAAGGAAAACGTGTATACGTGACTGAAATTGTAGCTGATAATGTGCGTTTCCTGGAATCTAACCGCGATGGCGGTAACGGTGGCGGCAATAGCGGTGGAGCTGCGCGTGAGGAGTCTCCTTTTGGAGGCGGTAACAGCAATAGTGGACGTGGGAATAATAACTCGCGAAACAATCAGGATCCTTTTTCCGATGACGGAAAACCGATCGATATTTCGGATGATGATTTACCATTTTAATTGGGAAAGGACTGACAAAGAATGGGCTTCAGACAAAGAGAAGGCGGAGACGATAACAAAAGACCAGCTCGTCGTGGTGGTCGCAACAAACGTCGTAAAGTATGTTTCTTCACTGTGAACAAAATTACTCACATTGACTATAAAGATACAGACCTGCTTAAAAAATTCATCAGCGAACGTGGAAAAATTCTTCCTCGTCGTGTGACTGGAACAAGCGCGAAATATCAACGTATGTTGACAATCGCAGTTAAACGTTCCCGTCAAATCGCATTGCTTCCTTACACTACTGAATAGTAGTTTGATGGAAGAGCAAAAGAGGCGTTCCCGATTTCGGGAGCGTCTTTTTTTGTGATTTTTCTGGTTGACAACAAGTCCCATGTATTGTAACTTACTAATAATACAATCCATGTTTAACCATTAAGCGTAGCTCAGCTTTTATGGTCCCATTTGTGATCGCACGTTCCCCAACTCGCCAGAGTAAACATTTCAGATTTCTGAAATGTTATTTTATATTACATGAAAATTCAGATTATCGGTATTTTTTCGAATAAAATTCATAAACTTTACAAAAATAGATATTTTGCATTCTTATATTACGTAAAAAAAGATGTTGACGTGATATTATTTTACACTTAAGATAAACCTTAACAAAAATGTAATGATTATCAGCACTCTAAATTGACCAAAGGTCTAAAAACACGTGTTTACGCTATCATTGGTAACCGTAAGGAGGATGCACAGACTTCATTTTCAAACCTCAGGCTTTAACGAATCAACGCAGGAAAGAGACAGGCTGTTAAAAAAGAACCGACTAAGGGGGATTAACAGGATGGTGCAAACGAAGAAATGGGTTTCTTTGCTTATGGTGCTTACGATCGTTGGTGTTTTGTTTGCAGGATGTAGCGGAGGTGCTAATGAAGCACAGCCGGGCAAAACGGAGAATAAAACAGAGGGAAAAGAAGGCAGTGCACAAGTCACGGAGGGTGTTATTAAAGCAAGTGATCTGACCCAAAATCCGCCGGGAGCTACAAACCGGAAGGATAACATTGTGGTAGGTATGACGTCACCTAAAGGGGTATTTAACCCGTTGTTCTGGCAAACGACCTACGATCTATATGTAGTCAGAACGGTATTTGATTCCTTTTTACAGGTGAAAGCGGATGGTACATACGAAAATAGCTTGGCTGACAAGATTGATGTGTCGCAAGATGGCTTGAAATACACGTTCCACCTGAAACCAGGTGTGAAGTATAGTGACGGAACGCCAGTAACAGTGAAGGATTATGCTTTTGTTCTCAAGGTACTGCATGATCCGAATTATGATGGAGAAACGGATATTTTATCTTTTAAGATTAAAGGCGGTAAAGAATATCACGATGGCAAGGCGAATGATATCTCCGGTATCAAGGTCATTGATGATAATACGGTAGAGGTAACCGTTACAGAAGCAACAGCTTATACAAAGGATTTTCTGGGTGAGCAATACTTCATGCCAGAAGCTTATTACGGAAAAGGTTTCAAAAAGGGTGACCTGGACAGCATCAAGGCGCTTAATAATAAGCCACTCGGCTCCGGTCAGTATGTTTTGAAAAGCTTCTCCCCGGGTCAACAAGTCGTACTTGAAGCCAATCCAAACTACTTCAAGGGCGCACCGAAGGTGAAAACAGTTATTTACAAAACGACGACAGACGAAACCAATTTGTCTATGCTGCAAACGGGTGAGACGGATATAGACAATATTACGGTTACAGAAGATAACGTAGAAGAATTGAAGTCTCTAGGCTTCCTGGACGTGAATATTATGCCGACCAACGGTTACGGATATATTGCATTTAATCACAAAGAAAAGAAATTTCAGGACCCTAAGGTACGCCAAGCTCTGACCATCGGTTTGAACCGGAAGGAGATTGTGGAAGGGGTGTACGGTCCGTATGCGAATGTCATTAATATTCCACAATCTACAGAAGCTTGGTCTTATACAGATGAAGGCATTAATAAATATGAGTTTGATACAGCTGAAGCAAAGGCTTTGCTGGATGAGGCTGGCTGGAAGGTTGGAGCGGACGGTATCCGTGAGAAGGATGGTGAAAAGTTTACCATTAACTTCTCAGCGACTGCGGATAACCCAGTAGTAGAGGCCTTGCTACCGATTATGTCCAACAACTACAAGGAACTGGGCATTAAGCTGAATTCCGAAACACTGGATTTCAATGCCATTATGGATAAAAAGGATACGGGCAAGTTTGATATGTTCTTTGCCGCTTGGGGATTGACACCTGATCCGGATAATACGGTTTATATTACGAACGGTGCACAAAACGATGTTGGATACTCTAATAAAAAGGTCGATGAGTTGACGCTTGCTGGTAAGCATGAACTGGATCAAGAGAAACGCAAACTGATTTACAAACAACTCTATCAAGAGCTGAATAAAGATCTGCCAGCCATTTTTATGTATCAGCGCAGAGATATGTGGCCAGTTAATGGGCGTGTATCCGGCTTGGAAATTACACCATACAAAGATTTTGAATTCAGTCTGTATAACGCTCAGTTCGCTCAATAAGGGTTGCCAATCGTATGCTCAGCTCTCACGGGCTGGGCATATCAATTCTTTATTTGTCTGGAGGAATGATTATGAAGCAGTATATTATTCGAAGACTGCTGCAACTCATCCCCACACTCATTGGCATATCCATTATCGTATTTGCGATTTCAGCCATGGTGCCGGGTGATTATATTACAGCCAAGCAGAACCCGAATATGACCGCCGAAAAGGCACAGCAGCTACGACATATCTACGGGTTGGATAAGCCGGAGTACCAACGCTATTTTATATGGGCGGGTAATATGCTGAAGGGTAATATGGGGGATTCATTACAGCATAAGCAGCCGGTAACGAAGGTCATTGGCAATTATGTATGGAACTCTTTTATTATCGCTTTTTTCAGTCTTATTTTTAGTTGGCTGATTGCAGTTGTTGCCGGGGTATTTTCAGCCAAGTTCCAATACTCGTTATTCGATAAATTCGTCACGCTATTCATATTTTTGTGTATGTCGCTGCCGTCTTTCTTTATCGGTCTTTTGGTGATTAAAATATTTGCACTGGAATGGGGTATTTTCCCGGTTGGCGGCATGACAACTGCAGGGATGGAGCCGGGCTCATGGGCTTATATCGTGGATGTTCTCAAGCACATGTTCCTGCCAACGCTCGTTCTTACGATGCTGAGCACAGGCAGTCTAACCCGGTATTTCCGTACAGGTATGCTGGAGGTTATTCGTCAGGATTATATTCGCACCGCACGCGCTAAGGGCTTGAAGGAACGGACGGTTATTTTCAAGCATGCTCTGCGCAATGCACTGATTCCAGCCATCACGCTGCTTGGATTTGAGCTTCCGGCTTTATTTGGCGGGGCGATGATTCTGGAAAAGGTATTTGTGTGGCCGGGTGTGGGGCAGGTCTATCTGGAGTCGATCAGTATGCGGGATTATCCGTTTATGCTGGGCTTCACTATTTTTCTGGCGGTCCTTACGCTCATCGGTAATTTACTCTCGGATGTATTGTATGGCATGGCAGATCCAAGAATTCGCTTGAAGTAGGAGGGATACTATTGCCCGCAGAAACAGTCACGATTGAAACCAGTCCAAAGGCGGCGATCCGTCCTGAAGCGTCTCCGTGGAGAATCGCCGTTCGCCGTTTTAACCAGAATCATTTGGCTTTGGCCGGACTCATTATATTGATTCTTATGGTTGTCATTTGTATATTTGGACCGATGATTTCACCTTATCATCTGGATGATTACAAGCTATCTGATAAAAATTTAGCTCCGAATGCCCAGTACTGGCTTGGTACGGATAAGTTTGGCAGAGATATTTTGCTGCGTACAATGCTGGCTGGCCGTATTTCTTTGACGGTGGGGCTGGTGGCCACGTTTATTTCGGTCGTGATCGGTGCGACGTTGGGTGCACTGGCAGGATTCTATCGTAAAGGCGTGGATACGATCATTATGCGGATTGCCGATATTTTTATGGCATTGCCTACATTGCCGCTGTTGATTATTTTAGGTGCCGTTCTGTCCGATTTGAAGGTTGATCCAGCGAACCGGATTTATTTTCTAATGCTCATTATCGGGATCTTGAGCTGGACGAGCTTGTCCCGTCTGGTCAGGGGGCAGATTCTTACGCTGCGTGAACAGGAGTTCATGCAGGCGACGGAAGCACTGGGCTTGAGAGATCGCCGCAAAATATTCCGCCATCTGCTGCCGAATACGATTCCTACTATTATTGTAACGGCTACGCTCGGGGTAGCTGGAGCGATTATAACGGAGTCTGCGCTCAGTTATCTGGGGATCGGCGTTGTGCCGCCCACACCTTCGTGGGGAAATATGATTTCGGCTGCGAATAATCTGATCGACTTTCGCAAGCGGCCCTGGATATGGGTTCCACCGGGAATGTGTATTCTGATTACGGTTGTAGCGATTAACCTGATTGGCGACGGTTTGCGCGATGCATTGGACCCTAAAATGAAGAAGTAGGAGACGAACGTTTATGGAAAATGCTTTGATTGAATTTCGTAACCTGAAAACCCACTTTCATACCTCTAGCGGAACTGTCAAAGCGGTCAATGACGTCAGTTTTAAAATACGTGAGGGTGAAACGCTCTGTGTGGTAGGCGAATCCGGCTGCGGCAAAAGTGTAACAGCCATGACGATGATGCGACTAATTGATTCCCCACACACCTCAGACGGTGAAATCTGGTTTGAGGGCAAAAACCTGTTAACGCTGAATAAAGGTCAAATGCAGCAAATTCGCGGCAATGACATTTCAATTATTTTTCAGGAGCCGATGTCTTCGCTAAATCCCGTGCTTACCATTGGAGAACAGATTACGGAACCGCTGCTGATGCATACATTAATGAGTAAAAAGGAAGCACGTACCCGGGCGATTGAGCTGATCAATCTGGTGGGGATTTCGCGTTCGGAGGAAATATTTCATTCGTATCCGCATGAACTGAGCGGCGGTATGCGTCAGCGAATCATGATTGCTATTGCGTTGAGCTGTAATCCGAAGCTGCTCATTGCAGATGAGCCGACAACGGCGCTGGATGTTACCATTCAGGCGCAAATCCTCGATCTGATGCGGGATTTGAAGGATAAGCTCAAAACGTCCATTATGCTGATTACGCATGATCTGGGCGTCGTGGCGGAAATGGCCGATTATGTGGTCGTCATGTATGCCGGGAACGTGATTGAAGAAGCCCCCGTCATTGAGCTGTTCAAAAATCCGCAGCATCCATATACGCAAGGGTTATTGAAGGCGAAGCCCGTCATTAATCAGAAGATTGATCGGCTGTATTCGATCCCTGGTCAGGTTCCCAACCCGATTGAGCTGGAGGAAAACTGTCATTTTCATGATCGGTGTGCGCATTGTATGCAAATCTGTAAGGATCAGGCCCCTCCCCTGCACGAAAAGAAAAACGGTCATAAGGTTGCCTGCTGGCTATATGAGGAAGAAGGAGGGCAACGGGGATGAGCGAGCCTTTAATTCAAGTGGAAGGTCTGAAAAAATATTTCCCGATCACAGGCGGGATTTTTCAGCGTACCGTGGGGCATGTGAAAGCGGTCGATGATGTATCTTTTAACATCCATAAGGGAGAGTCCTTTGGTCTGGTAGGAGAATCCGGTTGCGGCAAAAGCACGATTGGGCGTACGATTCTCAGACTGATGGATAAGACCGAGGGATCGGTGCGATACAAGGGAGAGGATTTGCATGCGTTAAGCAAGGAGCAGATCCGTGCGCTTCGTCCGAAGCTGCAAATTGTATTTCAGGACCCTTTTAGCTCATTGAATCCGAGAATTAAGGTAGGCGAAGCCATCGGGGAAGCACTGCTGGATCACGGATTGATTGAACATAGTAAGCTGCGGAAAAAGGTTAACGAGACGCTGGATATCTGCGGATTATCTGCATATCATTATGATCGGTATCCGCATGAGTTCTCCGGCGGTCAGCGACAGCGGATCGGGATTGCACGGGCTTTGATTTTGAATCCTGATTTTATCGTGGCTGATGAGCCGGTATCTGCACTCGATGTGTCTATTCAGGCTCAGATTATTAACTTGTTAAGTGATTTGCAGCAGGAACGGCAGTTGACGTATCTGTTCATCTCGCATGATCTGAGTGTGGTCGAGCATCTGTGCAGCCGCATTGGTGTGATGTATCTAGGCTCGATGGTGGAGTTAACTTCCAAGGAAGAGCTGTTCCGTAATCCTCTTCATCCATATACGAAGGCGCTGCTGTCGGCGGTCCCCATTCCCGACCCGACGATCAAGAGACAACGGATTGTGCTAAAAGGGGACATTCCTTCCCCGGCGAATCCGCCGTCAGGCTGCAAGTTCCATACGCGCTGTCCTATGGCGGAGGCCCGTTGTAAAACAGAAATTCCGGCGTATCGGGATGCAGGCGATCAGCATTATGTGGCCTGTCATTTTGCCTAGAAACATAGTAGAAGGCCTTTTTGAATCATTCGACTTATAAAAATCTGTCAGCCTGCAAGCAGGAAATGACGGATTTTTTGCTGTGGAGTGGAAAAAGCAAAAAAATTGCATCTTTTTTTCGAAAAGTTGCAGACAAAATGGATTTTTCATCGTCTAATAAAGTATGGGGGTTATTACGATGATGAAAAAATACTGGTTACGTTGGGCTATTGTGGTCCCGGTACTTATTATATTGATTTTTATTACACTTGGACCCCGACTGCTGGTCGGAAAGCCAGATGTACACGCAGGAGCTGCGGTACTGATGGACATGCAGACGGGAGAATTGTTGATGGATGTGAATGGCGATACGCCTATGCCTTCCGCAAATATGTCCAAGCTCATGACCGAGCTGCTGGTGCTGGAGGATATTCGTGCCGGGCGGTTAGGCTGGAATGATGAAGTGAAAATCAGCCGTTACGCAAGTACGGTAGGTGGTGTGAATCTGTCACTCCGATATGGTGAAAGGCTGACGGTGTCCGAACTGTTCCAGAGCATGGTTGTGTATTCGGCTAATGACGCGGCTGTGGCACTGGCGGAGCGCTCGGCGGGCAATGAACCGGCTTTTGTGAAGCGTATGAACGACAAGGCGGCTAAGATTGGATTGACGTCCTACAGCCGATTTAGCAATGCGTCAGGAGCGGGACAGAGTGAGTTGGGTCCTAACCATCCCGAGAATATTCGGGGAGAAACGCAAATGACGGCAAGCGATACGGCGAAGCTGGCCTCCTACCTGATTACGTCGCATCCGGAGATTTTGAGAACATCCAGCCGTACGCAGATGGAATTGAAGGATAAGGGCATCTATATTAGTAATACGAACTGGATGCTGCCTTCCTTGGCGGGACCCTACTCTTACGCAGGAACGGATGGACTGAAAGCGGGATACACCAGCGATGCGGGATATTGCTTCACCGGCACAGCCGAACAGCATGGCAGAAGGCTGGTAGCTGTGGTGCTGGGGGCACCGAGCAAGGAGGAACGTTTCGAGCAGACACGGAAGCTGTTCGACTACGGTTTCGCTCTGTCTACCTCTTTCCCGGTAAGGGTGCAGAATTTGGTGAAGCTGGCTCCGCGCTAAGGTAAGGAACGACTTTAAAAGCTACATAGGATACGGGCTATAAACATCAAGCAAGGCTTTGACCGTGAGGGTGAAGCCTTTTTTGGCGTGAATGTGGTGGCGAGGGGCTGGCTACGACATGGTACTTTTGACAACAAGGTAGCAGACCTTTTATGCTGTGGGGGGAAGTTTCCGCTTCATAAGGAACTGATTCGGTTTAATGAAGAGATGGGATTTATCGAAGTAAAGAAGGAAGGAACCTGTTATGGAGAGAAGACATAGGAGAAGGACAGGCGGAAAGCCTAAGAAGAAAAAAAGGTTTACTGCTCTATATATTTCATGTATTGTTTTGTTTCTGATTGCGGCGGGAGGATATCTGTTCCGTAAACAGCTGACGCTGGTGGCCTTTGACTGGTTCGTATCTCCGACCTTGGAGAGCAAGCTGGAGAAGTCCTTTCAGCCGCGCCAGTCGGAGGGACAGAAGCAGCCGGAGCCGGTTGCTTATCGGAAAGAGCCGTTTTCGGTGCTGCTGCTTGGAACGGACCAAAGGCCGAACGAGAAGGCGCGTGGCCGCTCGGATACGGTTATTTATGCGGCTGTACGGCCTACGGAATCGCGTGTGCTTCTGGTTTCCCTTCCAAGGGATACGTATGTCCAGATTGCCGGACATGATCCAAATCATGACGGTGAGGATGATTTTGATAAGTTGGGGCATGCTTATGCGTTCGGAGGCGAAGATATGTCCATGGCTACGGTAGAGAAGCTGATGGAGCATAAGGCCGATTATTATGCTACGATTAATTTTCAAGGTATTCAGGATGCTGTAAATGTGGTGGGCGGGGTTGAACTTCCTATTGATAAGCCGATTGAGAATAAAAATCCGCTGCATATCAAGTTCCGCATCGAGGCGGGCAAGCCGCTTTATAATGGTGAAGAAGCAATGTATTATGTTAGATATAGGGAAGACAGCGACTTTAACCGTACCAAACGGCAGCAAATTTTTCTGAATGCAATGGCGGATAAGCTGCTGAATATCAACGGGATTTCCAAGATTCCGGAGCTGCTCGATATTATGGGAGCCAATTTCAAGACGGATATGGAGCCTACTTTTATTACAGGGCTTGGGAAGCAGGCCATTTCGCAGGGTCAACCACAAATTTCGAGCTTTACGATTACGGGGGAAGGTTTCAAGAAGAAGGGCCTGTATTATGACCGGGCCAATGAACAGGAACTCGAATACGCCAGACTCATGATCGCAAACTGGCTGGATTCCGGCACAACCCCGCAGACGCTGAAGCTTCCCGACAAGCAGGACATTCAGTGAGTAATCATTTGATTTTACAATTGATCTTGAGGGGGATTCGTTTCTCATGAATATCGCTTTTTTCTTGCTTCCCAAACAAGAGGTTGCTTTTGTAATGGCGGATGCTACTTTACGGCAAACGTTGGAGCGAATGGAGTATCACCGTTTCACGGCGGTTCCGATTTTGGATAAGGAAGGTAGATATACCGGCACGGTTACAGAGGGTGATCTGCTGTGGCATATGAAAGAATCTGAGGGAAAAATTACCTTTGAAAACGCTTCGAAGTTCATGCTCAAGGACGTCCCGCTTCGGGTTTCGATAAAGCCGGTGTCCATTGATGCCAATATGGAGGATTTAATTAATTTGGCGAAGGTACAGAACTTTGTCCCTGTTGTGGATGACATGGAAAGGTTTATCGGCATTGTCCGCCGTAGCCAGATTATTGAATATTGTGAAAAGTTTGTGTCGAGGGAATCACTTAACTCGTCATCTTAAAGCAAGCAGCATAGTTGCTCTGAAAATAACGATTTACCCTATGGGGTAACAGTTATTTTCAGAATAGGATATGCTATAATGGAGAATAAAGCTTTTTCAGAGGGGTGTGACTCTTCATCATATGCCTAAAGAACTGGATGTAGTTAAGCGGGCCAAGGTGATTGAATGGCTCAAAACAGAGGTACTTGACCAGGTATCCCGTCTGTTTAAAGCGATGTGGGAAGGCAGTACAGCCCGCATTGGCGATTGTCTGGCGAGCCTGATGATGAGCAGTTATATTTTGGGAAGACGCCTTGGGGTGTCTTACCGTGAATTGGATGATCTCCTCATCGACAAGCTAAGAAAGCACAGAAAAGAAGGACACCAGCTGGAGGATTGGTATCAGGACATTTCCGCACTGGAAGAACATATGCGTAAGAGGTGAAAACTTTGAAATTCCGCTTGGCAACTGTAGCATGGAGCGTTATTTATTTGCTTCTGCTGCTGTCTCTATTGACACCCTTAAGAATCTTTACCGTATTTTTGCTGATTGTGCCTGGCGTTGTATTGTTTTCATCGCTGCCTTTCAAAGGATTTCTGATTCATGTGATACCGGTGCTGTTGATTATAGCGCTACAAGATGTATATTTACTGCTTCCCGCGATTTATTTCCTGATCCCAGCCTTGTTAATGGGACGGGTATATAAAAAGGGAGCTCCTGCTTTTCAGGCGTTGATGACCGGAGCGGGTGTGATTTTAGCCGAGTTGTTGGTTGTGCTACTCATTGCTACGTATGCCCTCGGGTTTGATCTTTCGCAGTATCTTCGTGATCAGGCTGCTATATCGGCAAATCTGGTACAGCAAATCTTAAATGGCAATCCGATGCTTCCAGGCATGAATTGGACAGCAGAAGATACACAGAGACTCGGTACGATGATGATCGGCAAAGTTCCATATGTGCTGATCCTGACCTCGTTTTTACTGGCTGTGATCACGCACGCTCTGGCGCGTCCGGCATTGAGTAGCCTTGATGTGCCTGTGCGCAAAATGAAGCCTGCCCGAGAATGGAGGCTGCCACGCGCGCTCATCTGGTATTACCTGCTGGCGATTGTGTTTGAGTGGATGGCCATGTCCTCTGACAGCAGTTGGGTTCAGGCGGTTTCTGTTAGTATGTTGCCGCTGATCCATGCGTGTTTTATTATCCAGACGATTGGCTTTATTTACTTCTGGACGCATAGTCGTAAAATGAGCCCGGTGATCGCGTTGCTGCTGTCGCTCGTCGTTCTGGTGTTCCAGCCGCTCCGTATTATCGGTATTATTGATTTGGCCTTTCCGCTGCGTGAAGCTATTACAAGATCAAAGAAATAGGGTGAACAGTCATGCCTAAATTTCTACAAAAACGCTGGCACGGCTATCATACCGTCTGGGCGTTTTTACTGCTGCTGGTGCTTGTCATATGTATTTCCATGTATAACTGGGAACTGGGTGTGATGGGACTGGTGCTGTCATTCTTGCTCGGCGGGCTGATGCTGAAGACGGAATTGGATTTCCGTCGGGAACTGAATCAATATATCAGCGGCCTTTCCTTTCGCATCAAGCGGGTGGAAGGGGAAGCGATCAGCTCACTGCCGTTCGGCATCATTTTATACAGCGAAAATCGAACGGTAGAATGGCACAATCGGTTCGCTGGGGAAATGTTCGAGGACCAGTCACTGATAGGCGAGCCGCTTCAGGACCTCTTTCCTCAACTGGCAGGAGCTTTGGGCGCCAAAAAGGAGACGAAGGAGCCAGTTCGTGAGCTAAAGGTGGAGCTACAGCATGATGAGCGCTACTATCAGTTCCTTATCGTGCTGGATGAGCGTCTGATTTATTTGTATGAAGTAACGGAGCTGGCGGTGCTGCGCAAGCAGTATGAGAACGAGCGGCTGGCGCTCGGCATCGTTATGCTTGATAATATGGATGAAGCCGCTCAGGGAATGGACGATCAGCAGCGTACCGCGCTTATTGCGAAGGTGTCGAGCGAGATTACATCATGGGCGAACCAGTACAATATTTATTTGCGCCGTTTGTCATCCGAGCGTTATCTCATCATGCTGAATCACAAGGCGCTTCAGGAGCTGGAGCAAAGTCGATTCGTCATTCTGGATACGGTACGGGAAATGACGGCCGATTTGAAGGTGCCGATGACACTGAGCATCGGCTTGTCCTTCGGCGCGGAGAGCATTAAAGAGCTGGGCGAGCTGGCTCAGTCCAGTCTGGATATGGCGCTCGGACGGGGCGGCGACCAGGCGGCGGTGAAAGCCGGACAGCGTCTATCTTTTTACGGCGGCAAGTCCAATGCTGTCGAAAAGCGTACACGGGTGCGCGCGCGGGTCATTGCGCATGCGCTGCGTGATCTGATGCAGGAGAGCGATCGCGTGCTGATCATGGGGCACAAAATACCGGACATGGACGCACTGGGAGCGGCCATCGGGGTGTGGAAGGCCGCAGCGCTCTACAACGTAGAGGCGCACATCGTGCTGGATAAATCCAATCCGTCCATCGACCGGATGATGGAGCAGGTGAACAAGGACGAGAATCTGTCGGCAGCGCTCATGACGCCGGAGCAGTCGCTCCAGCTGATGACCGAGCATAGCCTGCTGGTCGTGGTGGATACGCACAAGGCCTCGATGACAATTGAGCCGAAATTGGTGCAGACGGCGAGCAGGGTGGTCGTTGTAGACCATCATCGTCGGGGCGAGGAGTTTATTAACGACTCTGTTTTGATTTATCTGGAGCCGTACGCGTCGTCGGCTTGTGAGTTGGTGACGGAGCTGCTGCAATATATTCATGAGAAGGTTCAGCTGACGCCGCTGGAGGCGACATCGTTGCTTGCGGGGATTACGGTGGATACCAAGCATTTTTCCCTGCATACAGGCTCACGTACGTTTGAAGCAGCCGGTTTTTTGCGACGTAGCGGGGCGGATACAGTCATGATCCAGCGCATGTTAAAAGAGGACCTGGATGAATATATTGCTAAGGCGGAAATTATTAAGCATGCTAAAATGATATATGGGCACATCGCGCTTGCGGTGACAGAGCCCGGACAGAAGATACCGCAGTTGCTGATTGCTCAGGTGGCGGATTCATTACTCAATATGACGGATGTACTGGCCTCCTTTGTGGTCAGTGAACGTCCTGACGGCCTGGTGGGGATCAGCGCCCGTTCACTCGGACGCATGAACGTACAGGTCGTCATGGAACGGCTAGGCGGCGGAGGACATCTGACGAATGCGGCGGTTCAGCTGGATTGTCCGCTGGAGGAAGCCGAACGCAGAGTGGTCGACGTGCTGGCCGAAATTGATGGGGAAGAGGGGTTATTTGAATGAGAGTGATTTTTATTAAAGATATGAAGGGCCAAGGCAAGAAGGGTCAAATTAAGGAAGTATCGGACGGTTACGCAGCGAATTTCCTGCTGCCGCGTGGTATTGCCCGCCCGGCGACGGAAGGGAATATGAAGACGCTGGAGAACCAGAACGCTGCTGAGGAAAAGCGCAAGCAAGAGGAAAAAGAAGAGGCGCAGGCACTTGGCAAAAAGCTGGAATCCACAACTGTTCAGCTTAAAGCAAAAGCTGGTGAAGGCGGTCGACTGTTCGGAGCGATTACAAGTAAGCAAATCGCGGAGGCGGTCGCTGCGACGGGGATTAAGCTGGACAAACGCAAAATCGAGCTGGAAGAACCGATTCGTACGTTGGGCGTGACTCAAATGACCGTTAAGCTTCATCCTGAGGTCAAAGCTACGCTGAAGGTACAGGTGACCGAAGAATAATTATGGGCGGCGAATTTTTCGATCGGATTCCTCCGCAAAACCTGGAGGCAGAACAGGCGGTTATCGGGTCCATTTTGCTCCAGTCCGAAGCACTGATTACAGCGATGGAGCGGGTGCAGACCGAGGATTTTTACGATAAGGCTCACCAGATGATTTACGAAGCGATGATTGAGCTGGGTGAATCCGGACAGCCGATAGACTTGGTTACCCTGACCTCGAAAATTCAGGACAAGGGTCAGCTGGAGGATATCGGGGGCGTCAGCTATCTGGCGAAGCTGGCTCACGGGGTGCCGACAGCGGCCAACGTGGATTACTACGCTCAGATTATTGAAGAAAAGGCGATGCTCCGCCGATTGATTCGTGCAGCTACGCAGATTGTGAGCGAAGGCTATAGCGGTGGCGAGGACGTTGCCGGTATGCTGAGCGATGCCGAGCGCAAGATTATGGAGATATCCAACGGGCGTTCGGGCAGCGGTTTTATTGCCATCCGCGATGTCGTGATGGAAGTGTTCGACCGGGTGGAATTGCTGCACCAGAACAAGGGCAATACGACCGGGATTCCATCCGGCTTTGTTGATTTGGACAAGATGACGGCGGGTTTCCAGCGCAATGATTTGATCATTGTGGCAGCTCGTCCATCCGTAGGTAAAACAGCGTTCGCCCTGAATATTGCGCAAAACGTTGCGGTTCGGGCGAAGGAGACGGTTGCTATCTTCAGTCTGGAAATGTCGGCGGCCCAGCTCGTTCAGCGGATGATCTGCGCCGAGGCCAATCTGGATGCGAACGTGATGCGGACAGGTGATTTTAAAGGCGACGACGATTGGGCGAAGCTGACGATGGGCATTGCAGCCTTGTCGGAGGCTGAAATTTATATCGACGATACGCCGGGTATTACGGTTGCGGATATCCGTGCCAAGTGCCGCCGTCTCAAGACGGAAAAAGGACTCGGCATGATCGTGATCGACTACTTGCAGCTCATTCATGGGCGCGGGAAATCGGGCGAGAACCGGCAGCAGGAGGTATCCGAAATTTCGCGGACCTTGAAGCAAATTGCCCGTGAGCTGGAAGTGCCTGTAATCGCCCTTTCCCAGTTGAGCCGGGGTGTGGAGCAGCGTCAGGACAAGCGGCCGATGATGAGTGATTTGCGGGAATCCGGTTCCATTGAGCAGGATGCTGATATCGTCGCGTTTCTGTACCGGGATGATTACTATAATCAGGAAACGGAAAAGAAAAATATTATTGAGATTATCATTGCCAAGCAACGTAACGGCCCGGTCGGTACGGTAGAGCTGGTGTTTCTCAAAAATTATAATAAATTCGCCAATTATGAGCGTGCCCATTCGGATGCGTTCGCTGGATAACGGAATGATATATTTGAAAAAAGGCTCTTTCGACGCGGTTTTCGCGATGTCGGAGGGGCCTTTTACATACGATATTCATAAGTTTTTATATAAGGTCCGAAACTCTCAATTACGAACAATACTATTTTCATGTGATATAATGTTCGCTTTTTATTTGACTTTGAAAAATGGTGCTGTTACACTTATAGTGCTGCTTCAACGCAGTGGGGAGATCATTACGCCCGGGGCTTTCCGTACCTACGGAATGTCTGCGACGGACGTTTTTTCCTGCTGTCCGAGAACGCTCCCTATCTGTCCGCTCAGGCGGTTGAAATCGGATATGCGCAGCGCGTCAGCTCAAAATCAGAGTGTCTGTGGGCACTCCACGGAGGAATGAAACATGTCAACTGTAGTCGTTGTGGGAACACAATGGGGAGACGAAGGCAAAGGTAAAATTACGGACTATCTGGCGGAAAGCGCTGAAGTAGTGGCCCGTTACCAAGGCGGAAACAATGCTGGTCATACGATTCTCATTGACGGTAAAAAGTACAAGCTGAGCCTGATTCCATCCGGCGTTTTTTATGAAGATAAAAAGTGTGTCATTGGCAACGGCATGGTAGTTAATCCCGCCGCTCTTATTGAAGAAATTACTTACATTCACGATAATGGCTTCTCTACGAAAAATCTGGTCATTAGTGACCGTGCACATGTTATTATGCCATACCACATCACGTTGGATGTGCTGGAAGAAGACCGCAAAGGACCTAACCAAATCGGTACTACGCGTAAAGGGATCGGCCCTGCTTATATGGATAAAGCTGCTCGTAACGGTATTCGTATTGCTGATTTGCTGGATGCAGAGGAATTCGAAACGAAGCTGCGCCTTCAAGTGAAGGAAAAGAATCAGATGATCGAACAGGTATATGGCGGCGAGCCGCTGAATGTGGAAGACATACTGAAACAATACCTGGAGTATGCAGAATTTGTTCGTCCTTATGTAGGGGATACGTCTGTTGTGCTGAATGATGCGATTGATGCGAACCAAAAGGTACTGTTCGAGGGCGCGCAAGGCGTTATGCTCGATATCGACCAAGGTACGTATCCGTACGTTACGTCCTCGAACCCATCGGCTGGCGGCGTATGTATCGGTTCCGGTGTAGGCCCGTCCAAGATCCAACAGGTCATTGGTGTAGCCAAATCGTACACAACTCGTGTCGGTGACGGTCCATTCCCAACGGAACTGAATGATGAAATCGGCGATTACATCCGTGAAACAGGTCATGAGTATGGTACCGTTACAGGTCGTGCTCGTCGTGTTGGCTGGTTTGATAGTGTGGTTGTACGTCATGCGCGTCGTGTCAGCGGACTTACAGGTCTGTCCTTGAACTCGCTGGACGTATTGACAGGTCTGAAAACGGTGAAAATTTGCACAGGCTACAAGTATCGCGGTGAGGTGATTACGCATTATCCGGCTAGTTTGAAAATGCTGGCGGAGTGCGAGGCCGTATACGAGGAACTGCCAGGCTGGAGCGAAGACATTACTGGCGTGAAAACGCTGGAGGAACTGCCTGAGACTACTCGCAATTACGTACAACGTGTATCTGAGCTGACAGGTATTCCAATTGCAATCTTCTCTGTTGGTCGTAACCGTGACCAAACGAACCAGGTGCTTCCGATTTACCTGTAAGACAGCAGAATTGTTTTCATCTGTTAAGGCGTTATGCCTATTTAATTGTATAGCTATTCCTGCACGTTCAAGGAGAGAGAGGCTGTTAAAGCCTCCCTCTCCTTTTTTTATGTAAAAAGCGTTCCTCTGATTTCCCTCCCCTTTACAAAATCTTATCGCCCATGTCGATTTGTGATAACAAACCCTCTCTATAATCCAGATAGAAAGAGATTCGGACGTCTAGACGACTTGAAAGGGATGAATTATGAACTGGTATCTTCGCTCACTTGGCACACGCAAAATTGTGGAGTTCATCGTGCTCGTTATTTTCGTCATTTTTTTCCTGGGGCCTCTGACTAACCTGTTGCTGCTGGCGGTTTCGGGAAAATGGCAGTATCCTGCACCGTTGCCACAGAGCTTGTCACTGGAATGGTGGAAGTTTGTATTAACCCAGGATGATGTGCTCAGCTCCATATCTCTATCCTTCCTGATCGCCATTACCGTTACAGTCTGCTCGATTATCGTATGTGTTCCCGCTGCCTACGCCTTTGCGCGGATTTCGTTTCCGCTTAGTAAGTGGTTTTTGTTTTCATTTTTACTCACGCATGCTTTTCCGAAAATGGGGCTGTACGTGTCCATCGCGGTGTTGTTCTACAAATTCGGGCTGATGAACACCTTTACGGGCATTGTATTGATCCACATGGTGAACACGCTGATGTACATGACCTGGATTCCTTCCTCTGCGTTCCGCAGCGTCCATCGTGCTCAAGAGGAATCTGCCCGGGATGCCGGGGCGGGACCGCTACGGGTTTTCTGGAAAATTACGTTCCCCATGGCGCTGCCCGGCATTGTGGTCGCTTCCATCTTTACATTTCTCGCTTCATTAGATGAGGCGCAGGGAACGCTGCTCGTCGGGACACCGGACTATAAAACGATGCCTGTCATCATGTATTCCATTATTGCGGATTATCCGAGCACAACCGGTGCAGTATTCTCCGTCATTTTGACCTTGCCCACGGTGATCTTACTGCTTGCAGCAAGGCGTTTCGTAAGTGCGGACGTGCTGGCTGGGGGATTCCAGGTGAAATAACGCAATTGGTAAAAAGGAGCCAAAGCTAATGTCCATTCAATTATCCATTCGTGAGTTAACCAAACGCTTTAAGACGGGGGACGGGGTCAAGGGCATTTCACTTGACGTAATGAAAGGGGAACTTGTAACGCTACTCGGTCCTTCCGGCTGTGGTAAAACAACCGTGCTTCGCTCCATTGGCGGCTTTTTGGACCCGGACAGTGGCGACATTGAGATTCAGGGTAAAAGCGTGCTCAAGCTGCCACCCGAAAAGCGCCCGACCGCTATGGTGTTCCAAAGCTATAATTTGTGGCCGCATATGACCGTATATGACAACCTTGCTTTCGGTTTGAAGATTCGGAAGGTGAAAAAGGCGGAAATCGACCGTCAGGTAAAGGAAGCACTGGCGCTGGTTCGGCTGGAGACAGCAGAGCGTAAAACGCCGGGGCAGCTCTCGGGCGGTCAGCAGCAGCGGGTAGCACTTGCTCGGGCTCTGCTGCTAAAGCCGGATGTATTGCTGCTGGACGAGCCTTTTTCCGCGCTCGATGCGAAGCTGCGCATGGAGATGAGGGAGGAGCTGCGCGACATCCAGACCCAGACGGGAATGACAATGGTGTTCGTCACTCACGATCAGGAGGAGGCGCTGTCCATTTCCGACCGGATTGTCGTTATGAATGCGGGTCGGATTGAGCAGCTCTCTTCGCCGCAGGAGATTTATGACAAGCCACAATCGCTTTTTGTAGCAGGCTTTATTGGCCGGATCAATTTATTAAAGGGGGTGAGCACAGGTCGCAGTGTCTCCGTGAGCGGAATACCGTTTGCACAGGAGCATGAATACACAGGTGAATCCATGGTCGGTGTAAGGCCAGAGGATATTGTTCTGACGACGGAAGAAAACGGCTCTCTGGCTGGAACGATCAGACAAGTGATGATTCTCGGGCATTATGCGGAGGTTTCGCTGGATAGCGGTACCGATCATCTGAAAATGTTTGTGCCGCGTGAACGGGCGGCCGAGCTGCGCAGTGGAGAGCAAATCAGATTCAGCTTCAGTAAAATTGTTACTTTTCCAGCAGCACAGTGAAGATTCACGATCAACCTCTACATCGCATCAATGTCCATCATGAACGCATCATCTGGTGATGCTGCGAACTTGTGCAACTATCTAAAGGAGGCAACAACGTGTTTGGGAAAAAGAAGATGGGTCTGATTTTGTCCGGGGTGCTTAGCTTATCGTTGTTGGCTGGATGTGGAAACGGTGGTAATGCCGCTACAGCTACAGGGGAAGCCAAGGATACAAAAGCGGGAGCAGCTACGGGAACGACGGAAATTTCCTTGTACACTGGCGGGTCTTTGAACGTCAAAGAGCTGTGGGAAACGTTAATCAAGGACTTTGAAGCTAAAAATGATCACGTTAAGGTCAAACTGGTGTATTTGCCAGCGGGAACCGGGGGCGCATCTACGCTGGATCGTCTGATCGCAGCCAAGAAAAGCGGTCAAACCGATACAGATATCGACCTGTACGAAGGCAGTCTGGATGACATCACCAAAGGGGTAGGCGAAAAGTTGTGGGAAACAGCCGATACTGCCAAGGTTCCCAATTTGAAGAATGTCGATGAAACGTATCTCAAGCAAGTAAACAATCAGGCCATTCCATACCGTGCCTCTTCGGTTGTCCTTGCCTACAACAGCGCAAAAGTGGCGACACCTCCGAAAACAGCCGACGAGCTGTATACATGGATTCGTCAGCACCCGGGAAAATTTGCTTATAACGACCCGTCCACGGGTGGATCGGGTAGCTCGTTTGTGAACACGGTTATCTATAATTTCCTTCCTCCAGAGGCGATGAACAGTGATGATCCGGCAAATATGAAGAAATGGGATCAAGGCTTCTCGTTGCTCAAAGAACTGGGCCCTTCGATGTACCAAAAGGGAGTCTATCCGAAAAAGAACCAAGGTACGCTTGATATTTTGGCAAGTGGAGAGGTGGACATGGTTCCGGCTTGGTCCGATATGGCGCTCGAACAACTGGCTAAAGGTCTGCTTCCAGACACGGTGAAGCTGACACAGATTGACCCTGCTTTTACAGGCGGTCCCTCTTATCTGATGGTTCCTTCGCTTTCCTCCAAAAAAGAAGCAACACAAGAATTCCTGAACTACGTGCTGACGCCAGAAGCGCAAACGGTTGTTATCAACAAAATGTACGGGTATCCGGGGATTAAGTGGAATCTGATGCCAAGTGAATTGCAAGAGAAATTCAACAGTGTATCTTCTGGATACCGCAGCTTCAACAGTGGCGAGCTTCAGCAGGAAATCTACAAACGCTGGCAAAGTGAAGTAGCGGGCGGTTGATCATGAGTTCATCGTCCAAAAGGGGGATGCTGGGGCTTGCCCTGGTCATCCCGTCTTTTCTCATTTTGCTGGTCGTCGTCATTATTCCGATTCTCTATGCCGTAAAGGAAAGCCTGATAGATCAGCATGGAACAGGCTACGGGCTGTCGAACTATATCCGCCTGTTCACGGAGCCTGCGATGCGAAAAAATATTATATATACAATCAATGTCACGCTGGTTTCGACGGCCCTTACCTTAGTCATCAGCTACGCCTTGGCGATTTATCTGCGATTTGGAAAAGGTTTTGTTGTCAAATGGATCGGCCGATTGTATTTTGTCCCGATGTTCGTTCCCGGCGTAATTGCAACCTATGCGATCATTACGATGTACGGCAATCATGGCTGGGCTGCACGCCTTTTGTTGCCGCTGGGTATTGAAACCATTCCGAGGATTATTTACGACTACAAAGGTCTGGTGCTGGCTAATCTGTGGTTTAACATTCCATTTGCCACCATGCTGCTAAGCTCGGCCCTTGCCAGCATTCCAAACGCTGTTGTGGAGAGTGCCAGAGATGCGGGAGCCAGCACGCTGCAACTGTTTGGGCGCTTTATTTTACCCCTTTCCTACAAAACAATGTGGGTTGCGGTGACCTTCATCTTTATGGGGATTATGGGCAGCTTCACAGCTCCGTTCCTGATTGGCGCCAACTCGCCGCAGGTGCTGGGTGTCGCGATGCAGCAGGTATTTTCCAGCTATCAGGAGACGCATACAGCCAGCGCAATGGCAGTGTTTATGTTTTTACTGTGTTCTTTTATGGGCTACTTTTATATTCGGACAATGGTGAAGGATGCGGATGCGAGCTAGACGGCCGCTATACACTAAGGAGGTTACAGGGATGAACAGCCAAGCAGAGGTGCAGATTACCGGGTTTAGCGGGCGAGAGTGGGAAAGGGACCTGCTGGATTGCGGGTATCGGATTGCCTTACACAAAGCGGAGGTTGAACTCAGTCCGGGGAACGGATTCCGGTTCACGTTTTCCATGCCCGAAGACGGGTTCGCGGAGCTTGATCTGCTCGCCAGATCGGACAGTGACTGGGCTGCGACAGATCGGGAATCCGCCTTCGTGCGCCTCTACCTGAACGAAACCTATAATCAGGATGTTATTTTGTATTATGGCAGCAGTCAGGGTGTGTACACCCGTTTGTTGGGGTATCTAAAAGAAGGCGATTATGAGGTCTATGCCGAATTTCGCGAACTGGAGTCGGCTCCGCTTGTATCCAGAGCATGGATCGACGGGGTTGAACTGCGCTGTGTGGCCGATTCGTCTCCAAGGTCGCTGATTTATCGCCACACCCCACTTTTATACGGTCGCAATCTGGCACATCCCTATGAGAACCGCTTTACGGATACACCGCTTGTTCTGTTCTACTCCGTGGAAGAGAATGAGGGGAAAACGGTCATTGAATACCAGATGATGTATAGCCATGAGGATGAAGGAACGCCCGCACCGCTGCTCATGAGCAAATGGGGGAGAACCACCGATATCGAATGGATGTACCGCGTCGAGCTGGATGCCAGGGGCAATGTGCTGGATGCTGTTTTCCAGGGGGCACATCATATTACGACTGCGTTTAATGGCAACTATGATCTGGGCGGGCATCCTGTTCTCCAATCCGCAACAACCAATGGAAACTTTAAGGATGACATTTCATCGGACTATCGTTTTATGCTGTCGCCTGCTTTCCAGTGGAAGCCAGAGGAAGAGCCGCGTGAAGCGGTCATGAGCCGTTTTCCCTTTGCTTATCAGGTAACTCAATGGGAGATGGAGCGTCAGCAGGAGCTGGAAATGCCGTCAAATGCGTCTTCCATTATGCTTGCCCACCAGCGCAGCTATGTATTTATCCAGACTTCAAAACGCCCCTTAAAGGATTCCAGCAGTGAATCGTCTCCAGCGTCCAAGCCGGGCTTTAACCGACGCGAGGAAGATGCCTGTGTGGATATCGAGCTTCGCCTTCACGGCTCGGAGCAGTGGTATTCATCGTGCTATCATGATCTGCGACTGGGTGATTTCAGGGCTGCTTATGAGGGTGCAGAGTCGCATTTTTCTACAACGGTCAAGTTATCTGGAGAGGCTGTGCTTGAGGATATAGCTGAAATCAGAGCCGTATTGCTGGAGGGCGGTGCGGACAGCATGGAAGTGGCTGGACTGTATGCTTTTACGCTAAACGAGGAAAACCTGCCGCAGTTTCCTGGTATTCGTACGGACCGGGTGATTGAGCTAACGCGGCATCATCCAGCAGGTATTTTATGGGCAGCAGGCAAAGACGGGGCGGGTGCTGGCGACCATACTGTAAATCGTACTGTGAACCATGCTGTGGATGACCCGACAAGCCAGGATGGGGAGTCATGAGCAGGCTACTGTACGTGGAAGGAACGGTCGATAGAACCTGCACCCAGAGCCATATTACGTACTCTTTTCACATCCCACAGCCGACTGACACGATCCGCATTTACTTCTCTTACACCCCCAAGTTATTGGAGGATCAGGAGCAAGCGCGAGAAATTATTGAGGAAAGCATGAGCAAATACGGATACGACGAACCGGGACATTCATCAGATCTGTGGAAGAAGTATATGCCACTGCAAAATCTATTGACGCTGTCTGTCGATGACCCTCTCCGCCACCGGGGAAATGCACACCGTCCCGAGATGCAGCAGGAGCATTGGCTCGGTTCGTCTGCGGCTTCGCCGGGGTTCCTCGCAGGAGATAATCCGGCGGGCATGTGGCGGATTACCGTCAGTTTGCATGCCGTTGTGACCGAGACGCTTGCCTACCAAATTCACGTATCGGGGGAGGAAGCGGTATATGTTTAAATGGATTCCGGCTGAGCTTCACACCCATACGCTTCACAGCGACGGAAAGCAAACGCTGGAGGAGCTTGCCCAAAGCGCAAAAAATCTCGGGCTTGAATGCATCGCTATAACGGATCACAATACCCAGTCGGCACTTGCGGATCAGGAACGGGTTCAGCGACAGTTCGGTGTCCCGATCATTTCAGGGATGGAGTGGACGACCTTTTACGGGCATATGCTGACGCTGGGGGTAGAGCGCTTTATCGACTGGCGTGTGCTGGGACCGGATGACATTCATGAGGGAATCCGGCAGGTGCATGAGCAGGGAGGCATTGCCGGGCTTGCCCATCCATTCAGGATCGGAAGTCCGATCTGTACAGGGTGCTTTTGGGAGTACACCATTCAGGACTGGCATGAGGTCGATTATATTGAGGTCTGGTCGACGCTCATGCCGTCTATTAAGCGGGACAGCCAGCGGGCGTTTGCCATGTGGACGGATTTATTGAATCAGGGGTATCGCATCACTGCGGTAAGCGGTCGGGACTGGCATGTATCCAAACCGGATGATGCGCTTCCGGCTGTCACGTATCTGGGTATTCATGGTGAAGCAGAAGAGCAGGAGAGCTTAGTTAACCGGGCAGTGGAGGCGATCCGCCTCGGTTCGGTGTCGGTTACGATGGGGCCGTTACTGACGATGTCGGCACAAATTAATGACAGCGATAAGCGGTATGGTATCGGCGAATGTGTAGAGCTGGCTGTGGAGGATTCACTGTCCGTGACGGTTCAATTGGATGTGGAAACGAGAGCAGCCCATTACAACCTTGAGCCTCAGAACCTTCGCCTTCTGCTGACAAGCGGCCAGGGGGTATGCTCCGAAACTTATATCCCTGCTCAATCAGGTGAATATACGCTATCATTACAGTGCGACACGTTACTCTATAAGTGCTTAATAGCATGAAAAGAGTGGGTTTCCCAACAGGGAGCAACAACTGATTA
>NZ_SLTL01000044.1:0-26966 GCF_014858585.1 Paenibacillus sp. 23TSA30-6
AATCAGTATGAACGGTTGTACCGAAAACCCGCTTGAAATTCTCGACTTTGGGTGTCCATTCTATTGACAGTAGTCCACTCTGACCTTGCCGACTCAGCAACGATTTCTTGGTAGCTATATTGCTTACCATCCCGAATCAAATATACATCGTTATCGCTACCAACGTGGGCAATATATCGCTTCACAATCACATCTACATATTTGGCATCAAGCTCACTCGTATAGCAAATCCGATCCGTTTCCTCACAAGCAATCAACGTTGAACCTGAACCACCAAATGGATCAAATACGATATCACCAAGCTTACTGGAATTCTTGATCGGGTAACTAATCAAGGGAATCGGCTTCATCGTGGGATGATACTCATTGCGGAAGGGGCGATCAAATTGCCACAAGGTTGTTTGCTTACGATCACTGTTCCAGTAGTGTCCACTAGTTGGCTTCCAACCATATAATACGGGTTCGTGCATCCAGTGATATTGAGAATGACCGAGTACCATGGCTTGTTTAGCCCATATGCAACACTGGGCCAGTTTGAATCCAGCTTCAATAAATGCCTTTCTAAAATTCAAGCCTTCACTATCCGCATGGAATACATATAGACTTGCTCCATCATCAGCAACGTCATACATTCGAGTATAGGAAGCTAATAGGAAATCATAAAATTGGCCGTTATCCATCTTATCGTTTTCAATTTTCAATGCATCCTTGGTCTTACCTGTATAGTCCACGTTGTAAGGTGGATCAGTTACAATGAGATGAGCCTTCTTGCCATCCATCAACATTGCAATATCCTGCTGATTAGTCGAGTCACCGCATATGAGCCTATGCTTCCCAAGTAGCCAAATGTCACCTTTACGAGTGATCGGATGCTCAGGTAATGCTTCCTCTATATCAAAATCATCTTCGTCTTCCACTGTATCTTCATGTAATGTATCCAGCAACTTCTCACACTCACTCATATCAAATCCAGTTAAAGAAAGATCATAATCAGCCAGTTTTAATTCTTCCATTTCCTGCGCCAACAATTCAAAATTCCAATCTGCATACTCAGCCGTTTTGTTATCGGCTATTCTGAAGGCTTTGACCTGTTCAGGCGTTAAATCATCGACTAATATAGTTGGGACTTCCTTCAGTCCAATCTTCTTAGCTGCTAACAAACGAGTATGACCTGCTATAATTTCATTGTTACTATCAATCAGAATTGGATTTTTAAATCCATAACTCTGAATACTCGTTGCTACATAATCTACAGCTTTCTCATTATTTCTGGCGTTTTTTATGTACGGAATTAACGTTTCTACGTTTACGAATTTGATTTCCAATCCACTTGATCCCCCTTTCTAAACTCTCTTTTAAAAAGACTGCAACCCAAATCCAGGTGTAAAACACACCAATTGCAGTAACAAATCGTAATATTTCTATGATTATTGCTTGTAACATTAATAACAATATTGTTGCTCCTCTCTAAAATGAAAAGGAACCCTAGCCAATAGCCAGAATTCCCGTGTAGCCTAATTTGTAATTGTAAAACTGCTCATTGTGTCACGTGACACACTCAAACTCTGAAAGCTCAACTTCTCTAATTCATATGGTTTAAAATTTTGCAGATATCAGTCTATATTTAGCAAGATAAAATTCAATATGAAATACGAAAATTTTAAAGCGATAAATACAGCCATTTAATAATATGACTCTGAATTGTCCATGAATCCTGCTGAATCTATGTATGGTCTATACGTGGGATAGGGGAAACTCAAAACCGCGATAAAACCACTTCGCTACGCTCCGTAAACGGTAGTATCGCCTGCCGCCGTTTCCCCTCCCACACCCAACCCCTTTACGGCTAATTAAGTTCACTTTTCGCACAATTCCAATCATCCCTTAACTCTAAAATGTATGTATTTAATTCCATCACTTCCTCTCTACGGGCTGAAAAGCCCATCATATACAAACATGTTTCCTATTCTCCATCAGTTTGTTTCCAATTTTATAACGCCGAATTCCTATCTTCACTTCAATTTCTCCAATATAATAGCGGATTTTTAAAAGCTGTTTCCATGTTTCCAGTTTTGAGCACTCCTTATCATATATACACTCCTCACCAGCACATAATATTCGATCAAATATTATTATATGTATTTCTCTCAAGAGTTAAAAAAACAGGAAACATGGAAACAAACTCATGATTCTCTATGTAAACAAAGCATTTTTCCGTTTCCAATTGTAATCAAAACAGAAAACGGATAGGAAACAAATGTATCAAACAGGAAACATTCAACTTTTGATACCAAACCAAAAGGGAACTGAGCTGCCACTTATTGTTTTGGCCTTCTTCCGGTAAATCTTATCCTTAAGTTTTGCATCGAGATGCTTATTAAATTGAGTCACCTTTTCAGGTTTAAATCCACCTTGTTTGCACCATACAGTATACTTGGCATACAACCTTTTGCATTCGATTCGGCTTTCATGTTGTTTTGAACCTTCACTTTCAATTTCACATTCTTCATCTATGAACAGCATAATGGTATCCGATTCCATTTGATACGTTTTAACTTGATCCTTAATCGTTTGTGAATATGAAAATCCACCTTGTTGTTCGAGTCGTCTTAATCCCTCAAGCGCATAATTTAATAGTGTCGATAAAGCGGATGGAGTCGTCAATTTATGAATTAACTTCGTGTCCTTTTGTTGATCCGTAAATTTTCGAGTAAAAGGAAACACCGTCAGCCTTCTAAAAAATCCGTCACTGTTATCACTACTTTTCGGCAACTCATTGGCGCTGAACAACAATTTACAAAACGGCTCAAAGTTAAAGGGATCTTTCCCCTTTTTCTCTGCGTTTAATCCTTCACCACTAGCAAGCACCTTGAGGTTACCTGTAGAGTTCAATGCATCCGCAGGGATATCTGTAAAGCAATTCAGCACCTTTCCATACAACTCAGCAATTTTAAACCTTGATCTGTCTCCTTCTAAATCTTGAATTTTAACTTTCGATATATTCGTCTTGCCTATCATGGCTTCAATCGTTTTAATTAATACCGATTTCCCGTTACTTCCCGTACCTGTGAATAAAAATATTTTTTCATATTCCAAGGTGGGGATCAGAAAATATCCGATCATTTCAAATAAAGTTGCATGCGTATCCTGTTCAAGCACAGATTCGATAAACTGAAGCATAGCAGGATCATTGGCCGTAGGATCATATAGGACAGGAAATTGAATGGTGCTCCGTCTCTCAGGCGTATGCTCCCTTAACTCTCCCGTTTTCCAGTTCAACAAACCGTTTTTCACATTAATATAGTCGTCCAACAGATTCATTTGGGTTCCTGCAATATAACTTTGGGCCTCTATGTAATAACGTGCTTCCTTAATCCGACTATGGCGAAACTCATTGTCCAGCAGGGTAACGGATAATTGCTCCAGGTGACGCTCACCATCATTGACATATACCCCCTGATCATACCGATACAAAAACGTACCGTCAGAAAAACATTTCATATGCTGATCTAAAATATCTTTGCCGTACCAGATAGGCTGAAATTTCTTATGGGTTCCATGAATCTCAAAATATTTCATATAATTAGGCTCAATTGATTTGGGGGAATTCTCTCCTGCTGACTCATCATCGCGTTTGAACACATCTGGAATATCCACATGAGATGTAAGCTTAGAATTTCTTTGACTCCGATAATACTCTTCCTCGTGAGCTAACCATTCTTCATATTGTTCGGCAAGCCACTCTTGATATGCAGGATCATTCGCTTTCCGTTCTTCCTCTTCAATACGTTGTTCAAGCTCCCAATTCTCAAAAAACGCGATCTCCTTTTTGAAATACGCTCGTTCCGAATCGGTCATATATTTATCGTCCGTATATGTCCACCACGTTTTACCACCATTATACGAAAACTCTAATTCATATGGAGAATATTCAAACTGTATCCGATACTGCTTATCTACATCTTCCTTGGTAATCGGCTTCCACATACCATCTATCCAAGCCTCTACTTGTTTGCTATTGCTATTTTTTCGTACATCCACCCGTTTTCCGTTAATGGTGAATTGGTCAGTATAATACTTGTGTTTATCATCGTGCTTTTGTAAAGCTGTTGTCATATTGTTATGATCCCCCTTATTAATAGATGTTATCGACTACATGTTTAAATTCGTTATATTGCTCCATGACTTTCCTTAACGGAGGCGAATCCTTGAATATAAATACTTTCCGATTCGAATCCTTTAAATCTACTTTTTCATCCATTTTATAAAACCGATTAAACATCAACCATCCTGCCATCCGAGACTGGGTAATGACAATTGTATGGCTATCCATATCTGACCTCCTCATATATAAGTGATTGGAATGTGAAAGGTAAATTCCTCCCACATCCCTCTCTACCGGCTGACAAGCCGCATAGTTAAGCTCGCACCCTTTTATCAGCTGTCACCCAAGCGCCCGTGTTAACAGGCGCCTATCATGACACACTATGATTCAATTTATTGGATATGGACTATAGCCTTAAAGCTCGATTTCGTTACTTTCTCAATAGTTAAAAATTCAATTGCCGCTCCATCAAAATCCAGTAAGGATAACCCCTCATCTCGATGAATGGCCTGATCTCGTGGAATTATACATTTCCTTTCTCCATGCTCATCTACTACATGAACATATCGGTACTCGACCACCTGAATCTGTAATTTCTTGCCCAATACCTGGTCAGCAACTAACTGCGATTCTTCCTCCGACTTTTTTAAAGTGCTGAAGCCAAGTGAGTAATTTCTCAATGTTCGTCTTGTACTTTTCTCGTCCAACAGAGAAGGCGTATTACTGGTTTGTACTACGGTTTCCCTCTCAGCTTCATGCCCAATAAAGAATTGTCCCATAATTTCAGATAATGAATACACACCATCCGGCACATGGAATGGAAACTCCAGATCATCTATTGTAGCGATGCCAGCTTGAACGGTAAGCTCCTTGCTTTCTATATTCCAATTAGTAAGCCGATTCACCCTTTGTACTTCCCTCTTCAAAACATTTTCAAGCTGCTTCAGATTTTCCAGTAGCCCATCTACAAACAGCCATGCAAAGGAGTACGTTCTGTAGGATTGATATGCGATTTCCACAGCTACACTCGCAAGTATTGAAGGGTACGGACAGATCTCTTCACACTGAGTTTTGTATTCTTCTCTTAACCTGGCGTATTCTGCACTAATTGCTTTGCGGGTATCATTATCCCGTTCCCATTTTTTTAGTTCGTTAAATTCTTTTTGGCAATGATTAATAGGACTTTTCTGCTCGTTGTATTCTTTATACAGCGGTTCAATACGAGCTAGATAGTTCAGAAACTTCGGCTGGCTTACCTTGCTCATATCCTGTAACAATTGTCTCGTACTCTCGATGCCCAAAATCGACTGATCCAGTTTGCCATCTTTCATGTTAAACTTTTCATCTATATACTTTTCTGCCACAACGCAAAATTGATTAAACGGTGATTTCGTCGAGTACTGATAATCCTCCGCTTTACCACCATTCACGAAACGAAAGAAATACGGCATTTGGATAGCCAGACGATCCAGCACATATGGAATCTCTACTTCCAGTCCATTTTTGGTCGCATCAATGATTTGACCTTGGAGAAATTTGAGGACTGAGTTTTCCAAAACGCGTGCTTGAAGGCTTCCTTCCTCCAAAGCCAGATTCTGAAAATACGTATTCACATTCGTACATCTACCCGTTAGGTTATGTAGGCTCTTTAGCTCCATCTTGACGATGCTATCCATATTATTCGGTACAGGAGCAGCTACTTTTTTATCATCCTCATTGATGATTGTAGGAGCATCAATCACGGCTGAGAGTATGGTGGGATCATTGGTACAGAGAGCCGTATCCCCGTCCACGTCACCGAGTCCAAGTCTTGCGAGTGTTAAATCACAACAGTTCAGCACAATCACATTATCTAAATGACGTATATATCGGTTATGTACTTGTACAAAATCTAACTTACCGACTTCATTAAATATCGTTAACGGTGATCGGAATAAAGCATGCATTCCACGTTTCCGATTCATAAAAGCCTGCTTCTTCTTTAACACACCTGTTACTGCTTTTCCGCTGGCATACTGCATAAACGCAATCGGATCATTGGTTAGATAAAAGTAGCTGCCACGAATCGGGATACGACCTTTCAACATATCCTGTACTTTCAACATGGCTTGCTTCACGATAAATTTGCGAACCTTACCGTCATACAGCATGAGTTCATTCAAATCGATGGCTTGGATAATTTCATTGATAAACTCTTTCTTCTGACCAAGTTCTATTTCATCGTCAGGTTCATCGGGTTCTTCATCTACATCTTTGGGTTCATCGTCTTCTTGGACTAGCATATGTAGGAACGCTTTCGTGTACGCAATATCTCGAAGCCACTTTCCATGGACGTCATTCTTTTGCCCATATAGTACATGTTTGATGACATCCATTAGAGGCGTAGCTAATTGATATAAATCGTTCAGTGTAAGATTCAACGCATGAATATATTGGTATGTCAGTGGTGTGTAGGCGTTCATCTGGTACGCTGGTTTCGCATAATTCGCTACCCAAAAGTGATTATGATTATGTACTTTCAACAATTCTTCGTATTCTGTTATATTTTCAAACAAACACTTGGGCTTTGCTTGTTCCTCACTGTATTGATGCCATGCTTTGAAGCAGGATTTGGTAAGGATGAGATCAATAGGACGACCCTCTTTGTCGATGATCGGCTGTGATTCACCGAAAACATCTTTTATTTCTGTCACGTTGTTTTCCTTGAACCATTTCATCAGATCGAATCGGATAAAGTTACCCTTGATATATGGTAGTCTTCCCTGAACTGCATTGGGTGAATAGGATAGGTTCAGGTGTTGTCCAATACGCTCTGCAAACTGGAAGCTCATTAAACCTTGACCATCAAAAAACTGGACATTCTTATTTTCATACTTTGGATACTCGACTCGCTTGAAACCGATGGACTCTTCATTAATAGTGATGATTGGGATTTCTTCCGTTTGCTCGATGGAATAGCAAGGATATAGTTCGTCATTATACATAACTGAACGAGCAGAGAAAGGAATTGCTTCTAGCTTCACTCGACGATTCTTTTTATTCCATCCATTGAAAGTTTTATATTCATTTTGATCAGGAACAGACTTCGTGCGACCATTCCACGAGATCGTTTTATTCGGTATACGTTCTAACTTATGTAATTGTTCCTTAGTTGGTTTTAATTCTTTCTTCGCCTTGAAATATTCACGTTGCTTCATCTGTTCATCGAATATCAACTTCTGCTGCTCCAAATCTTCAGCACACTTTTCTACTTTCCATACATCTTCGATGATCGTATCCTTTTCATAATCGGGAATGACGACAATACGAGGGATATATGGAACAGACTGTGCTGCTGAACGACTCACACCAAGTGCTGCTTCCCACTTATGGATGTTGGTGAGTGGTGGCATTTTACCGAGTGTAATTTGTTTATAAAGATCAGCAACATACTTTTCCCGAATAAATTCTGTTCGCTGTGTACGTCCCATCACAGGTGACTTAATCGAACGGACATATTTTTCTCCATTATAATAGATGCCATCTCGCAGCATACGTTTAAACAGTGCAAGTTGGGCTGGATCATCTTCGTCAATTTGATCAGCTTTGAGCATAAAGATGACTTCGTTAACATCGGTGGAACGATCACGTACTGCTACGATTCGCTTGAGTTGGTCGAAATAGATACTGTTGGATACAGTGATGGTACGAGTGCTGGATTGTGGCGCACAAAGTTGATTGCCTACATGAGTGATCTCGTTAAAGTGGAACAACTTGATTTGGTATTGTTTTCGTGTTGGATTACTGGACAAGTTTTAGCCTCCTGTTTGTTGGTTTGAGTGATATGGTTGTGAACGTTCCATCCTGTTGGGTCTCTCTGAAATATTCAGAAACATACGTTCGTATGTATTATATAGAATATACGTTTGTATTTCAAGGAGAGTATTTAGGATTTTGACGTTTTTCATAGGGAATTGAATATATTCAAGGATTGACCGATTTGGATATTTTGAAGAGCGCAGGAAGGGTTATTGATCTTCATCAGATGGAAATGTACTCGACAATTAAGTAGGCATAAAAAAAGGACGTGAATAGCTCACGTCCCCAACCACACTACTTACTCTAAACCCTTATACACCAAACGTGTGATGGATGCTCTCCACATGCCCTGTGTGGCTAGCACGGATGAAGTTAGTCTATGTAGTTCCTTAATAGACTAGAAAGTATTCCCCGTTTTTTATCATAAAAAGCTATCCAAAGCTCCGACGCAAAGAAGGGGCTCTAAATATTTCAATCAGTTAAATTATAATTGTGTATGTTTTTTAATAACTTTTTCCGATTTATACTAATTCCTATTTTCCTATATTTTCCCTATACTATACCAAGATTTATATTCAGATTCGTTATCTTAGTCTGCAAATAGCTCTTTTATCAAATAGGCATCCGTATCAGCAGTTTTTGATATCTGCATTACGCTCACTCGACCTAGAAAATCCCAAATAAAAAGTCAATTTTATTGAGTAATTTCTCTTCCTACTGCTACCTCATCAAGCTCTTCTAAATCTATTGTAGCTAACATTTTTTGTGGCTTAGTTATTATTCTCAATCCAAGCTTCAGTAAGCGTTCATTTACTTCAGGTGTTATGGCTAAAAGTTTTTTATCTTCGAAATAATCATTTAACAAAAAATACTTAGATGGAATATTTTTTTTAATAGTTTCATTTAAGGCATCATTAAAAGCCTTAAAGTTTTCTTTTCCAGTTTGTTCAATACAATGAACTAATGAGTTTAAATCAATGTATGCGTTCTTTTTGTAATAGTAAATTTTTATTTCATCTGTTTTCTTTCCACTATAATTAACTTCCATTTCTTTCAAATCCAAAATATCATTGGAAGGATCTAAAAATAGAGGAACGCGCGTTTGACTAGTAACATTCATATTCAAAATATGACTGGTTATACCGCTATCTAGTCTTGCGATTCTTTTAATGAAAAAATTGGCTTTATCGGGTTCCTTAGTCATTCTGTAAGACATTCCATCGTAAGATATATATTGCATACCATCGGAAAGTTTGGAGAAAAGAGCACTTTTGCTTTCATTCAGTTTGTTAATATATAAGTGATAGTGATTGCTCCAAGAAAACTTCCTTGTTAGGTTTTTATTAAATAATATAGTGGCTTTCCCTTCATCATTTGTACTGCAAAAATCAAGTAACTCCGAAGGTACTAACATTTTTTTTCGAATATCCCAGTAGATTTCTTCATTTCCAATTCTATTTTTATAAATATTGGCTCCATTACCCGGAGTTTTTGTTTGCAGAATTAGAGTCACCATTTTTTCGTTTCGGCTAGGATCGGTATCCTTTTTTAACACTCTAACAACCATATCACACACCTGAGAAACAAGTACAGCCTTGGTAAGTTCTCCTTCATATTCAATTTCAAATGTGTCCCCAAACATTATCGGCTCGAATCTTTTATTCACAAATTCATCAAACAATTGAATTTTCCTCAAATCTCTGATGTGCTGATCCGTTTCGTAATCCCAAATTTCGCCTGGCCAACTATGAATTTTACTAAGACTATCATGAATACTTTTCAATCTTTCAATATTTTCGTTCACTAAATTTTTTACCATTGATAATGAAAAATCAACTAGATAACTAGTTTCCGAGACACCTTCAACTTCTAATTTATCAGTAATTAATGCCTTCATAGTTTTTGTGTTTGTTAGCATAAGATTTTTTCTGACCTGTTCGATCCCATCATTAAGCAATCCAGTCAAAGAATTTATAGAATCTACCATTATTTTTCCTGATTCAAATTCAAGCAAATTATGATATATTTCTGGAAAATACGAACTGTCTTCCACGGTATTTTTTTTGTTTATATAACTTAATAATGCTGTGAATCTACTAGAGTTATCACTTCTAATATTTCTAAATAGCTTCTGTTTAATCTCAGAATCTTCCATACTATAACTTTTACCATCAGTATGAACAAAAGTATCTCTTGCGCTTACAAATATAACATAATTAATTCGGGTACTATTAAGGTTTAATGTTTCTAAAGCACGCAATGCAGTGTATTCATGTTCATATTCATAGTCCATAAAAATTAAATCAAAATCAGCAATTTTATGTTCTCCTTGAGATCGTGGATCAGAAAGACCATGGACAATTAGGTCAGGGAAGTATTTTTCTATTTTCTCCAACATATGATACGCACTACCCTTGAACATACTTGCACTATGTCTTGTTACTATGTCTAAAACCTTATTTCTTTTTTCTTCCTCTTCATAGAGAGTCTCATATTCACCATACTCAATAATTTTTTCAATTTCTTCAGGTTCTAATATTTCAAGAAACAAATCTTTAAAGCTTTGCTCTTCTTTGTATTGCTCAATAATAAGTTTAGCAGGCTCGAGTCTCTCCTCATAATTTAGATAAAGCTCATCATCAATCACTAAGATTTTCTCGATATTAAGGTATGATAGTAGTTGTTCCATTCTTTCCATTTATCTATCCTCCACAATTCTTGAAAAGTCTAATTTAAAACAATAAAAACGATTTAAAGAATTAGTCATATCTTGAAGTTCAAAACTGATGTTATGAAATGCTGCTATTTCTCTGGAGATGAACAATCCCAACCCTTTCCCACCTTCTTTTCTGCTAAAAAAGGGTTCGAATATTGCTTCAGCATCATTTTTAGAAATTCCGGGTCCGTTATCATAATACAACACAGTTCCATCTTCATATATTTCAACTTCTATTCTTCCTAAATTGGTTCCATCAGATGGCTTTAAGGAATCTATCCAATATATTGAATTTAATATCAAATTATCAAATAATTGAATAAGCAAACCCTTATTCACCTTGACTCTTAACTGTTCAAGATTACACTTCACTGATATCTTTATTGCTGTTTCTGATTTTTCCACAACTGACCGCATGGTATTAGCAATCAATTGTAGTTCTTTCACTAAATTTACAGATGATTTTGCACGTCGCAAAGTAACAGCTTGCTCATCTATTTGCGAAACCATTGTTCTTAAAGATTTTAGATTCATTTCTAGTAAATCAAAATCTTGACTTGATTGTGATTTTTCTTTCAGTTGATACAGAATTGACATGATTTTGTGAAGAAAATTGTGTATTTCGTGTGCAATTTGCATTGAAGTCATGCCAATTGCGGCTGTTTCTACCAATGCCTGTTCTCTTCTTTTAATTTCTTTGATACCTTTTTCTATTTTTTTCGAATCGTTAATAATTAATTTCACTTCATTATCTGTGATTCTTCCTGATTTTTGCATTTTATTAACTACACTTTCTATATTTAATACTGAATCTCGTGCAGTTTGAGTAATTGTCTTTGAAGTTTCCTTTGGATCATTTCTAATTAGTATTTGTAACAGTGTCCAAAAGACATTCAAAATCACCTGACGAAAATTCTCATAAGATCTATTGTTTACCAATCCTTCTCGATTCGTTTGATCCACCAAAAATGGAGACTTATTAGAATTGAGTGAGATATATCCTGCTGTTTGTTCTCCAATGATACTTGTTCTGCCTTTACGAAATTTTTGTTTATTTAGTTCTAACCAGTCATCGCTTGATTCCCCATAAGGGAATATACGAAATCCATCTCTAAAAATCATTGGACCTCCAGTATATCGATTCAACACCTCTCGTATTCTAGAAGTATTTTCAAATCCCGTTATTTCTTTCAGTCTACTTCGATTAAATACAAAAAAGCGAAAAGAAAAGTTACCTATATAGCCTTCCTGATCTTTATCTAAAACAACATTTTTCGAATCCAGTAAAATTGCATCTTTCCCCGATTCCACTACTTGCCCTTTTCTTCTCACCACGTAACCATATGTTATTTTCCCATTATCATACTTACCTTCAATTTCATGATGAGCCTGTCTGAATAAAACTAAATCTTTATCTCCTACCTTACTTCTAGTCACTTTCCCATGTTTATTTATTAATACTAATTTAATTTCAAATGTTCTTGGCAAGTCTAGGAATGGATTTATATATTTCCCAGCTGTTAAAAATATAAATTCGTTTATCTTCATCTCATCCCAATCATCTCCAACAAAATCTTTTAAATTGCGAATAGTAATTTTAGTAAATGATTTACCTAATTCTTTTTTAGGTTCAGAATATAATTTATTCTCTATCTCATCCAAGAACTTATTACTTTTGTAACCAAAAGAAGACCAATCAACCTCTAATTTCCATATTTCCCTACTATCAACCATTGAAGTTTCTAATACCAAATAATTGCCTAGTTTCATCGTAGAAAACCGACCTAACCCTTTTTCTCCAAGAGGGATGTCATCAGTCTCTTGATCTTCTTTATTATTTAGTCGATTAGCAGTACCGACTACAAGCCAATTATCTTCTATTGTTTTATTATCCATGCCATGACCTTCATCATATATAACCAATTCCCGTTTATTTTGATCTATGGTAATTTCTATAAACTTTGATTTTGCGTCATAGGAATTTTTTATTAATTCTAAAAGAGCTACTTTACTACTGCTAATTAACCTCTCACCTAAATGAGAAATTATTCGAGCCATAGGTCTGAATTGGGACAAAGTACCCATCCTTTCTTCAAATAAATTTTATATAAATAGGCTTATTGTGAACCACTATAAGTTTTCACTATAAATTCACAATCAATTACTTCATTTTGATGCTTGTCATTCGTGACTTTTGTCGTTGGACTTCGGTGAGTGAGATAGTTCTTTAGTTATAGATTCTATACTTCTCCAGATAATTCCTCTTTTTTCTACAAAAAAACAGGACTACCTAGTCACTTTGTAAGAGTGAACTGAGAAGTCCCCTGATAGAAATCGAAAAAAAATTTGATTAATTGAAAATGCAAACACAAGGCACTGTATCGTCATCTTCTGGATTCATATTCTTCTTACAGATACCTGCCTCCAGTTCATCTCTATACTGTTTAAGCGTCAAGGGGCTCCCATCCCTTTTTAATATGGTAACATCACCAAGCATTTCTCTAAGCCGATTCTCCATCTCTTCTTGCTGGATATATACCTCCGGCCAAGTTTTATACAGGTGTTCATAATGATTGAGTCCGCCCCTGACACAACGACCACCGCAATTGGCATGAGAAAATCCCAAGTAGTACATCTCAGGCAGTCTGATCTTCCATTCGTTTTCTATTACTTCCTTAAGGTTTTTATCCTTAAGATTAGAATCAATCAGAGGAAATCTGGTTTCTACTGGCTCAAGCGGTTGATGCGCATAGAATTCAGTCAAGTTTTCTTGCCTATGTTTTTCATGAGGGCCAATACCAAAATAAAGAATCGGCTCGTATCCTTCATCCCGAAGTTCCTCAATGAAAAGTACAGTCTGTCTAACTTTTAATTCCGATGAACATTTAGCAAGGCGAGAGTTACCCAAAAATCGGGTCTCTGTAAAAACAGTCTCTGGTGTTCGTGTATCCATAACATGTTTGAACTCTATTCCGATGTAATCAGCGATATCATACATAAATCTATAGTTATCAGGATGCTCCCATAATGTGTCTGTAAAGAAAAGCAAGCAATTTTCCAATCCATGCGTTTGTACCATTAGGTATGCTACATATGCACTAGCAGCACCTCCGCTAAACATAGCGATATGTTTGGTTTTCCTCACAATCTCCCACCACTCTTCGTTCAGTCTTTTATGAATTCTTTCAATAATTCAATCAGCATAACCTGTATTTCTGTCTTTGGAACTCTTCTCGTTAGTTGCGTAAAGTTTGCTTTAGTAGATCTCAAAAGTGCCTGGGATTGTTCAGACAGATCAGCTTTTTGAATTGCGAATGAATCATCTCCAATTTTTACTTCTAAATATGATTCGAGATGATCTTGATTTATCGGGCTTTCAAGATTGCTTTTAATCTGAGATACAAACAACTGATCTGTTGTGTCTGACCAGTTTTCTCTTTTTACTCCCACAATTTTCTCACATATAGTATCTACCCAATTTAGTGCATCAGCTGCAATAAGAGATTTTACAAAGACATTGCTTGCCCTGACAATAGCTTCCTTTCCATAAGCCCATCTTTTCAACTCTTCAAAGGTGGTAACACCAACTGTATGATAAATTTTTTCTTCAATTAGCTTTTTATGCTGATCATTATATTCCTCACACTCTATCCTAAAATTCATTAACACATCATGCTTATTCGCATTACCAAACAATTCGTTCAAACGTTCCAAAGAAATGTCTGGTTGAACCTCACCCTCGCGAATACAAGTCTTGAATATATTGGTGAGTTCAGACGTTTGTTGTGTGTTTTGAGTTATACGAGGGAGAGAACGCAACCATCCTAACAAAATATGATTTGTAAATAGTGCAGGATGCAAGCGTTCATCTTCTTCTTGAACAAAATCTGCAAATACTATCTTGATTGACTTAACCAAATCATTATAAGCTAAATTGAACGGTATATACTTAAACGAATATTGTTCTGGATGCTCTACCATGTAATAAAGCAGATCTCCATCTACCTTATTGTTAACCATACTATTATGATAAAACATAAGATAATTCCATTCGTGATACAACAACGAAGCAAACATTAACGGAACTACGGGTTTTCTGATTCCATATGGAGGAGCTTCAAATACATCCACAAGATCAGAAACTCGTCCATTTCTTTGATGAATAATTCTTAGTAATTGCTCCCTTAAAGCCAATAAATTATCGTTATCCGTAATGTTAGGATCATTAAAGTCTATATGGTTCCGTCTAATAACCGTAGCATAAATTAAATATTCAGGGCCAAATCCTTTTATACAAATAGCATTAGTATTATGAAACTTAAGGATCTCATTAAGAACGTCAATCGCTGCTTTTCTTTGTACTTTTGTAATTGTTCTGCGATTGAAAGACTCATTTCTTATTTCTGGAGTATTATAGTAAATTCTATTCATTATCTCATCAGACAAAAAGACGCTTAGCTCTATATCACTTTTAAAGGAGTATGTTCTCCCCTGATAAACCCATGTGCTATTTTGCAAACGACTGATCGGTTTAATCACATCATTTATTTTAAAAATAAGTTGACTGATATTCGCACCTAGTTCTTCATATAAGAACTTATCCTGACTAGTGAAATATCTATCTTCCCGCATGAGTTTTAGCATTGCTAACGTCTCTAAGAAACGATCGAGAAAAAATGCCTCATTTGCAACAACAAAAAGTGCCTTCTCCTCTTTCATACTTTCTTCCTTCAACTGCTCCAACAAAAAAGAAGGCTCGAACCCAACATCATTAAAAACATAATAGATAACAGCATCTGATTCTTTTTGATGAATGATAAAAGACTGCACTTCTACTAGGTCCATTAATTCCGAATAATATATTGGAACAATTGGCGCAAAACGAGTGATACTCTTTTCATCGTTGTACTTTCTAGGTAGAATATATTTCTGCTGAAGTACCGAATGTAAGAGGCTCATCTTCTGCCTTTTATTTTGTGGGTTAAGCTGCAATCTTTTTTCAGCTTCTGCCTTAACATCAATACTACTTCCTTCAAATAATTCCCAGTGATCAAGAGCATTATTAAATCTGATGGCTTTTTTAGCTTCAAGACTCTCTAATACTTGCTTTGTATAAACATCTGACCATGAGAAAGCAAATGAGATAAAATCTTCATTTGGATCTTGTTGCGAATAAAGACCTGCTAAACTCCAAATAGTCAAAAGCTTAATTATTTTTATTTCATCATTTTGAATGTTCGATTCAATCATTCTCTTCTGTAAACGTTGATAAAGCATATACGACTGGCCAACCAGCGAATCTGATTCAAATTCGCTAAATGAAGGTTCAAAATAGTCAAAAACAGTATCAATTCGGTACCAATCTTCATGCTGTGAATAGTATGCTTTTAGCCCACCATGTTCATCACTTTCCAAAAAAGTAAATAAGGTTCGTTCATTTTGAGCGGTGATATTAGCTAAAGGTGGCAATACAAATAAAGAAACTGGGTGTAGCGGATAAGACTCTTTGATAACCAAGGAGTCAATTTCAAATGTATTTAAATCAGGAAATAAATTGAAATATCGAAGTTCCTTAACATTTTCATTTAAATTCAGTTTTTTACCTTCACGATATTCTTTTGTAACAAAGCTTGATAATCGAATAAAGGTTGCTGAATCAGATTTAGTATAATAAGTGCTATAACGCTTTTCGATTCTTTGAAACTCTTTTTGTAGTTCTTCGTTATAACGGAGTGCATATTGACTTAAGTTCCGATGTGTAATTAGTAAAACACTCAAATTATTTCCCAAATCGGAGTTTGCAAATTCGGCTAAATCCTGAAGATCCTGCATTGTCTCGTGTATAGCAGTTGAAGGAAGTGATTGCAAGAACCGACCAAACTCATCATACACAATAAACAAACCCAGATTTCGTTTTCTGAGTTCTTTTGTAATGTACTCCAATTGAGTAATTAAATCTTTATCAAAGTTAAGATTCAACTTCGAGCCAGATGTCAGTGTTGGATAAATCTTTTTAAACCAGTCAATAGCCTTAACGTTAACTTTCTCGATATCTTTTTTCCAGGTCTCGAATGTCCAAGATCTCTTTTTTAGCAAAATTGAAAACTCATCAAATGTAGTCTTGTATTTTTCTTCCCAAATTTTAACTATATTTAAAATATCTGAAACAATAAATGGCTGGGTAAAATCAAGTTTTTTTTCATTCAGAGTCGTATACAAGGCAGCTAGAAGGTTTTGCTTAAAATTTATCTCTTCTCCACCCAAAATAACGGGAATATATGTCACATTTTTTTTCTTTACATCAAGTAAAAGTTTATGAATTTGATTATCAACTGTCTGAAATTTACTTAACAATGAATAAAAAAGTTGATCCTCTATTTCATTTGAACAGACTCCTGCTAAAATAGTTCCGAGAAGCGATTTCCCTGATCCGTATGATCCTACAATGATATGGGATCTAATCCCTTCCTCTAAGATACCCTTTAAGATACCTACCGTAGAATCTATGTGTGATGGAGTTGGAAGATATCGCTCGTATAATGCGGACTTCCCAAGATCAAAGCGAATATTAATACTTGGTTGAAAGTAAGTTTTTTCTACAATCATGTTCGTTCCCTTCTAAGCCTTTTATATTCATCATCAAGAAAGACAAGCGGCTCCACTGTAGGTAACAGGATAGTATCTAATCGATTAGTTCTATCAAATTTAATTGGATGATACGGATGATATGTTAAGGCATCAAGTGCCTTAATAACTTCATTCCTTGGGAGATGGAATACTTTCCCCCATAAAAAATCTTTCTTTTGAATCTCTTCAACAGACAACTGACTTACCTCGAAGCGATCTTTATAACACAATAAGGTATACATTAGCGCGGCGAGCCCAATATCTGTATATTTCATTTTTCTCTTTGTAATAAGAGATTTTTCTTCCTGAAGCAAGCCTAATACGCTAAGAGGACTTTGAATAACATCTTCCGGGTCGTCGTTTTTCCCTTTATCGCAATACAATCGAATTAGACAGTCAATATCTCTTTTTATTGAGTTGACTGATGGCTTCCTAGGCTCATTTTTCTCTAACCAATATACAAAGTCATTAATAACTTCATCCTTTAATGAAGATTTCTTCTCATACATATTAAAATACCAATACCACGCGGTACATGGTTCCCTATCATCAACCAAATGGTAATGAATAATGCTAGCAGTATCAATCAGTTCAATATAAGGGTCATTCTCGCTCATAACGTCTCCAAATCGAGAAATATCATGTTCCGCTCTATTGTTCATATCAACAATTCCGGTTGCAACTACCCAATGTCGCAGTGATTGCACCATATTTTTACCCAATCCAATTTGTTCGGCTGCATCATCTCGATAAAGAAATCTATTGTCATCTCTAAGTTCTAAGATCGCTTTTCTTAACCAATTAATTCGTAAATAGAAACTTTGGTGCTGTCCATATCCCATTTTCATTACCTCACGATTTCTGGAGACTCTTCTCCAGATACTATATCACATCTACCATTTATAATAAATCATCACTTGATTTACTTGCACAATCACCAAAATACAAACATACGTTCTTTATATTACTATAAATAATTCCGTATAATTCTTCAATCATTTTCCTCTTACAAAACCTATGTACACTTACAAAAATCTCAATCCATCATTGATGTTTGTATATAAAGTTTAAAAGTTCCATTGTTATCACGCACTCCTCCTTGTCCCCTTATCAATAAAATAACTCATTATTTATGGTATAATCACAGAACAATAGAATAGGCTTGCAAGAGCGGTCGGCGCACTTCTCGGAAGGGGAGAGGTGTTGCCTCTGGTTAAAAAAGGCGCTTTGACGTTCATGATTAGCTTCGATGCGCTGATTATCGTGCTGCTGACGTTGGTCGTGTCCATTGTCGTAGCGGTTAACAGTAACACAAAGAAATAGGCCGCCCTGTGCCAATGGGATGCGACCTATTTCTGTAGAAAACCTTCTTGAAGCCGACCACTTTTCAAGCGGCTATTGTGCTGAGAGTCGTGTTACTAGCACGGCTCACTATGCAATTTACACCTTTAATGACTTCAGTGTACCACAGCCACCGGTAAAAATGAACTCCCTGCCTTCTTAACTGCTACTCTATTTACGAACAATCTCGCCGTCACATATCATCCACATAATCCCAATAAAAAATCAATATATGTTATTACCCGTTTTATACCTACTACATCGTTCTAACCTTTTCCGAATAAAATCCATCTGAGCTACGCACTCCATATGCCTTATGTAGGTAAAAAATATATATTCCCGCACTCAACCCTAAAGCGATTTTCTGAATGCAGGAACATATTCAAATTACTCTCAAACCCTCGTACATCAATGCTTCTTATCTCGATATATTACTACCACGCACTCCACATGTGTCGAGACAGCGAAAGGGATATATTCCTTTTTATTATATATATTACCTATACTATCAAAAGCCGCTCCTTCACACAACACCCCCTTTTTTACCCGAATCCATAATCACGATGAAATCAGCCCCGTTCCTCACTTTGAAAAGCAATTGCTCAAAATTACTACCAGCTTCCTTCCCTCTCACACCTCCAGCTTCCAGTATTACACATAGTAAATACCCCAACCAATGGGTCATTCTGTAAACTAAATCTCTCTTTTAACCGATAAATACATATGCTGGACTGTTATTTAAATATCACATCTCGTAACTTTATACCCAACAAACTCAGTGATACATATGGGTCTTGACTCAAAGTTGTATTCATCCAATTCTTCTATTCGTCAGACTCGAATTAAAAATGCTGCACTTTACTTTTGTAATCAGCCATCACATCTAGAAAGGAGTTATAAACTCACTTGAGCATATTATCAGATGGGATCGGGTATGAAAGCCTACGCTTTTATGGCCCCTTTCAGCCGCAACACATCGATCAACTTCAAATAACACGTACCATTAATGATCATACTTTTTTACATATTAGTGGTATGCTCTCCGAAGAACAGGGAGCCGCATGCATCGGACAAAATATGGAGCAAGAGCCGATTGTGATTCGTCAGTTGGATGATCAAGGACAATCGCTAAGAAGACTGTTCCACGGGATCGTTACGCAAATGTCTGTGAATTGCACACGTGGAGTATATACCTTTGAACTGGAGGCCGCTTCCCATTCCTATCAAATGGATATCAAGCTGAAAAAACGTTCCTATCAAGATATTCACCGCACTTATGATGATCTTGTCACCTCGATGGTTCGTAAATATGAGTATGGAGACGCCATTGATACCGTAACTAATTATGCCAAACTGGATACTTTTGTTTTACAATATGAGGAGACCGATTGGGCTTTTTTAAAGCGTCTTGCTTCCCGTTTTGGCTCCGTACTTGTGCCAGAGGTAACCGCAGCTTCGCCCAAGGTCTTCTTTGGGATGCCAGAAGGCAAGCAGTATAAGGTGGAGCGGGATGTATTTTATCGGGTACGGAAAACGTTTCATGAGCTAGATACGGGAAAACCAGGGGAACGTGCTGGATCGTATGTCACCTATACGATTGAAAGTCTACAATACTTCGCTCTAGGTGACCTTATCACGTTACCCATTGGACAAGGCAAAGAACTGGTCGTGGTTCGGGCAGTGACACGGTTAGAGGATGGCTTACTGCGTACCCGTTATGATCTCCAAGCGGAACAAAATATTCGCTATGCCCGGTATGAAAACGATCAGGCCACCGGGATTTCGCTGATAGGAACGGTGCTCAAGATACAACAGGATTTCGTACAGCTTCAACTCGACATCGACCCGAAGCAAGATCTAGCTAAAGCCTGTTGGTTTCCTGTAGCGACTCGATATGTAGCCGAAGAACATAGTGGCTGGTACGATATGCCTGAAATCGGGGAAAAAGTCGAACTATATCTGCCTACACACCGTGAACAGGATGCCTATGTGACGGATTCGCTCCGACAACAACGCCACGCAAATGGACAACCGAATGTGAAGGTATGGCAACATGTGCAAGGAAGCGGCATAGAAATGTCTGAGCAAGAACTGACCCTGTCCACCTCGGATGGATTTTCAATTACACTAAATGAAGATGGTGGCATTACCGTTAACAGTCCGGGGAATGTGCAGATTCAGGGTGGTCATGTGAAGCTCAATGCAGGTGAGGAACTATCACTGGAAGCTGGCACGGCGCTATACTTAAAAGGTGGGGCCAGTAGCATGGTGCTGGATGGTGAGACAGATACCAAAGCTCCAGTGATTTATCAGGAAGGGACGGTGAAAGCTCCTGTTTTCGTAGCCGACCTCCCTCCTGTACCTGAACCGCCGTTAATGAGCATCAAAGCATATGAGGCTGCACAAACCGCAACAGCCAAGAGCAGCCAAGCCCCTACTCCTAAAGCAAAAGTTACGACTCCAGCAGCGCTTCAAAAGGCCAATGCTTTGATGGGGACGATATCCAAACTGTTAGGCTCCATTCCAGCAGTGGGGAACGTAGCCAATGTGATGTTGAATACTGTTGGTGGGCCAGCAGGTAAAGTGGCGGCAACGGTGTTACAAGCAACCGCAGCCATCCCTATTCGTAGTAAAGGAACTCCTACTATTGAAGGCAGTGGTAAAGAAACGGGCTTACATCCCCTGAAACACTTGGCTGGTTTAGCGATGCAAGGGTTAATTAGTCAATATGAGCATGAGCATGCGAGACAAGCCTATTATAGCAAGTGGATTTTAGGTAAAGTATATACGAGTGCGCGTCATTTGGCTAATTCCGGTGGCCCATTGGAGTTGGTTCAAAACCTGCTGAAAGAGTCTAATGCTATGGCTCATGCCTATCAGCAAGTTCCTAAAAGTGTTCGAGATAAAATGCTCAGGGATTATAAGGAAAAACAACGCCTTCAGGCAGCGCAAACACAGAAACATGAGAATCCAAAACTTGCACTATGGAGAGAAAGAAAAACTAGGGAGTATACTTCATATTGGAATCAAACTGATTATTTTACAGCCAACTGGTGGCAGGATGAAGGTAAGCTAAAGCAAGCTGAGCAAGCACTACGCACTGAAATTACAATGCAGCGCAAACTATCACTGTATGATATCAAAGACCCCAATAAAATGGCTGCCATCCAGCGCATCGTCAACACAAAGCGAACACAACTATGGGATGAAGGAACCCTAAATGCCATAGAAAATGGATTAGTAGCTATGGGGGTAGACTCAACAAATGCTATTGAGTTGGACAAAGAGAAAATGGATGCACTCATTGCTCGATACAATCAGGGCTTCATCGGACAAAAATCTGGAGATTACATGGAGAGGACAGGCCTAAGCGATTTAATTGAGGAAACAACCTATGGGGTTGTAGGAGCTCGTATCGGTATGGAGTCGGTCGGAAGGCCTTCTGCTAGACCTAACCAGCCACCTATTGTAGAGAAGCCACCTGTAAAGCCCAACCCAAAAGGTGGTCCAGGTATAAACAGGCCGATTGATGAGTTTAATGATTCGCCGACTTATAATGGGGCAAATTTTAGCAAACCTAAAGAGTCGCCTAAACTACCGAATTCGAGCAAGCCTCCTGAAGGTACGGCTAAAACTGGAAATTCAAATAATGGACAATATTCAGGGAAATTAGTAAAGGTTCCTAAGGAAGATGAAGCAGCTGATATGTTAGCAGAAAAACTAGGTGGAGAATCCAGAGTTAAATTTAGCAATGACCCTAAGGGACGTGAGTTTGATACGGTAAGCGACCAGTACATTGCTCAAACCAAACCACCGTTGAACAGTTTAGATAAGCAATTTAGAAAACAAGCGAAAGCTACGATTGAAGCGGCAATTGAGACGAACAGAAAAGCGTACTTTCACTTTGAAGGTAAGCCTGATGATAGAGTGCTAAGACAACTTAAAGAATATGCCGAAAGATATGGTGTAGAAATAATTATTGATACTAAACCCCTTATACCATGAGAGGATGAGAAGAAATGTTTGAGTATCACGGGTGGGCAACCATTAGAGAAAGTTCCTCATTTGAAGATGATGATGAAAAATTAATTTTAGTCATTCAAGAGATACAGAACTTTTTGAATGAATTAGATTGGCCTTCTGGCGTTTTGGATTTAAGAGCCGTAAATGGAGATTTTCAACTCTGGATAGCAGGTCTTAATAATCATAAACCTACAGCTAAACATAATCCCATAGAATTATTAAAAAAAGTAGGTGAGTTTGCTCCCGGCTCATATGGAATTTTATATGTAAGGGATAGTGATGATATGAAACTATTTAATGAATTTAGGGTTCATACATTAATTCGAGGTGAATTGACTGAACACACAGACCCTTTCTTGTCTCCATTCATACCTAAAGTAGAAGATGACTATGAAGATTAACATAGAGTTGAAGTAGAGCTATTAACGTTTACAACTCCGACAATAAGAGTGCAATACCACCAACAAACCAAACACTGAACAAATTAACAAACACTTGATGAACTTTAAAAAGCTTGTTCCAACTTGAATCATGAGTAGGAATGAGCTTTTTTGTATAATCAAAATAAAAAGGTAAAAAAATCATAATAATCCATCTTCCCTGCACAAAACAATGACTTGCCATCCCTCCCCATCAGAGTTAACATACACACACTCAAACGACTAAGGGAGGGAAGTTCACTATGTCAAATTGGCCAGATTGGTTTCAAGAAGCGTTACGCCAACGATTTTATCAATTAGAACTAGCTAGTGAACAACAGGCTTCATGTTCATCTGAGGACAACAATCTATTCACTCAAATGGATCAATTCAAAATTAACCAAAACGAGGATATTCAGCAACTACTATCCGAATGGGAAGAAGCAATTGGCTACCAGTTAAGCCATGACAAACAGTCCATCTATATGGAAGGAGTTAAAGACGGGATTCGATTGATCCTTCCCGTCATACAACCCACAGTTACTCGCTAGCTTTAGATCACTTTAGTCTATGATTTTTTTAGTCCAGTATTTCATCTATGCTCATTCCACTTTTCAAGGTAAAAACAAAATGCGCTGGTGAGAGAATGGTTATCTTCTCCACCAACGCATTAAATAGGCTATCATCAAATTGTTCTAGTATATCTTTCTGTGAGCTTAAAAGTTGAATCATCTCATCGACACGTTCCTTGATTTTTTCCTTCTGGTCCTCTTCCTCCTCTAATGTCAGCATCTGTTGCCGTAGCTCGTTGAGTTCAGTGGAAAGTCTGTTTGTTTCTTCTTCATATACGGCCTCATCAATCTGATTTCGCAGCTTGAGATTCACTAACTCCTTCAGGTCGGATTTCAATTGTTGCATCTGTCCTTCGATGTCTAATAACGATTTTTGCTCTACTTTGCTGGAAAGTGCTGATTCAATATTGGCTTTCAGCGTTTTAATGAATCCTTTCTTATTCTCATACATCCGATTGAACAATCGTACAAACGCGGAATGTAAAACTTGTTCATCGACTGATTTGGCATCACATGCTGCTTTCCCTTCATTAACATACGTTTTGCATTGCCATACCACTTTTTTGGATGGATTATTGCTGTTCCAGGTTCGGCGTTTAAAAATGGCCCCACAGCATCCACAATATACTTTGCTACTGAGTGCATATTTACTGGAGTATCTTTTACTATCCCCCATCACACTCCCTTTCAGCTTGGCCCTCCGTTCCTTTTCCTTTTGCACCGCTTCAAATATTTCCTTGGATACAATCGGTTCATGGTTGTCCTCAATTAAATATTGCTGCTCCTGTCCTTTATTCCTTATTCGTTTGTCGGTTAGAAAATCTACCGTTACCGTCTTTTGCTGAAGCAAAGCTCCGTAATATTTCTCATTGGTCAGAATTAAGGTAATGGAGGAATCCCACCACGTATCGCCACCCGTGACTGTTTTAATGTGGTCTCGCATCAATCCTCTAGCAATCGCCTGATAGCTTTTTCCGTCCAGATACTCCTCATATATACGCCGCACAATCTCGGCTTCCTTCTCATTAATGACCAGTTCACCATGTTCATCCTTATCATAGCCGAGGAAGCGATTCGTGTTGCAGAAGACTTTGCCGTTTTGGAAGCCACGTAATATACCCCATCGACTATTTTCGGAAATGTTCCGGCTCTCGTCTTCGGCAAGGGAACTTAGGATGGTCAGCAATACTTCACCTGTGGTATCCAGTGTATTAATATTCTCCCGTTCAAAGAATACAGCCACTCCTAGACTTTTGAGTTCCCGTACATATTTCAATAAATCCAGTGTATTCCTAGCAAATCTCGAAATCGACTTGACCAGAATCAGATCCAGTTTACCGTTTCGAGCATCCTGTATCATCCGGTTAAAGTGTGTTCTATTTTTGGTGCTGGTTCCGGTGATCCCTTCATCGGCGTAAATATCAGCCATTTCCCATTCCAAGTTGTTTTGAATGTATTGGGTATAATGATTGACCTGATTGGTATAGCTCTCCTTTTGCTCCTCGGAATCTGTACTGACTCGGCAATAGGCAGCGACTTTCTTCTTTTGAATAGATTGAATTCCTTCTACGATGTCCATCGTTTTAATGGGAACGACGACGACTTTTTTTGCGGTTGCGGCTTGGGCCATAGGTGTTTCTCCCTTCAATATCTTCTTTATACGGTCACATGGTATAATGCTTCTGGCACATCATCAAGTCCATTTCTGCCCATGTTATAGCTATTTGAAAGACTTTTTATTAAGCTCATCAATCGCTATGAACTCTTCTTCTGTAATTACATTTTGTGATCTCAATTGCTTCAATAGGCTTAGACTCAGTAGATAATCAATAGATTTTCGTTGCATATGTATGTGCTCCTTTGAAATAAAAATGGCTCACCTCTAGGGCAAGCCAAAACTTAGAATAAATTCTTAAGGCTAATGTTCTTTTCTGCGGTCATGCTAGGATCGCTTACTAAGGTGGCAGTCAGTACAAGGGCTTTATTGTTCTCCCCACTACTGCTTCCTGCTTTTATCGTTACGCTATTTCCTGTGCTGGTTGTTATGCTTCCCTTAGTAGGAGTCGAATCATCTTGATTTCATAGGCTCCACTCTACAGACTGTTCAAACACTTCCACTCCATGATCATAGATATGGCTGACGTATGAGGCGCTTTGGCCTGTTTTGAGCATGGGGTTTCCAGTTATGGCTATCGAATAGTTATGCGTTCCCGTTTCGACGACTCTCATTTCAATCGTACTCAATATTGTAGGATGATACGTTAATTTTGCGGTGATGCTTGCTTGTCCCGAAGCGATACCCATAACCTGGCCTTGCTGATCTACACTAACCACACTTGGGTCACTAGATATATAGGTAATCGTCGGATTGGCTATCTCATTCCCATTATCCGTAGTGGTTACATTCAAAGATAACGTTTCGTTGAGCAGCGCATGAGCTATCGTTCCCTGATTGATATGTAATGCATATGTATGAGCAATCTCATATTCCCATCGGTCTGCAATGTTATTTTCCACGTCATCATAAGCTGTATTTATGCTATCCAATGTGCAGCTTAACTGGATGATGCCATTCATCGTGCGGTCAATTCCAACTATTTTAAAAAGCTGATGAGTAATGTAGAATCGTTGGCTTAATGTAATTCCCTCGTATCTGTATTGTCTTGTACGGTAATCAGGATGTTGCCCTCTGGCATGGAGATAACTTTACCTGTTTCCATTGAAAACGTTCTGGTTTCTACCACAGCATCAAACCATGTCACCTGTCCATTCCAGTTCAAAGGCGTTATTACACTTTTTCATTCTGCCTCGACAAGACTGTTCATTTCGATCCACCTGACTAGTGATCAGATATCGTTCATAACGATAATCCACGATATCTCTTGTGTGTAGAGGTGTTGCTGCTCGAATGATTTTTTCATCGGTGTTTTGAATATTATTTGCCGCATCTCGAATCAGAGCAAGCTGTCTTACACCGTTGATATGTACAAGCTCACCTTTTTCTCGAAGAAAGAAACCCATCATCGGCTCTAGGCTCCTTGTCACTCCTCCACCTCCAAACCAAAATCCTGCTTACAGCGATAATAATGAATAATCCATTCATTTTTAGTGTAGTTCAGTGGCTTAGAACTGTCAAACCGGAGCAAGACAACGACATTATTATTTTCAGAATATATTCGGATATAAAAAAACAGGGAAAAGACATGACGGAAGCGGATTTGCCCCGTTCTCCATTCAACCTTTTCCCCGATTTTTTTCAAGTCTCTATCATGGCTTCAGTGAGAACACCCCTGACATGACGTGCCCCCATCAAGTTATTTATTTTCATAGAGTGCTACGCCGTAGTTCATAAAAATACTGCACAA
>NZ_SLTL01000045.1:0-26579 GCF_014858585.1 Paenibacillus sp. 23TSA30-6
TGTATTAGGCACGCCGCCAGCGTTCGTCCTGAGCCAGGATCAAACTCTCCATTAAAGACCAACCGAAGTTGGTATATAGAAAGAGCGATATGCTCATTTTGAAACTGACGAGATAAAATATCTCTTTTACACTCCAATTTCATACAACCTTACGGTATGTGCCGAAATCTTTGTGGTTGATTTTGCGAACAAAATCATTTACTCACTCGTTGTTCAGTTTTCAAAGATCAAACATTTCTTTTTTTCACCTCAGGGTTTCTTTCATCCCCTTAGCAACTTTTATAGTATATCATGTATCTCTCAGTTGTGTCAACACTTTTTTTCAAAAGTGTTTTTCGCTCTACTTGATAACACTTGAAGCGACAAGAAATAATATATCATACTTTTATTATATTACGCAACTGTTTTTTCAAAAAAACTTACTTAAGTAACAATACACTCGATATATAGCTCTCTTTGAAGCATTAAGTTAATGATTTCCCCGTCTACCTGCACCAGCGGACGAGTCGGATGGTCTCGATCGGCAAATATAATTTCCCCTGTACGGTTATCATTGAGACGCACCTTGGTTCCATTATTGAATTGAGTGAGCTTTTGAATGAAAACCTGTACAACACCCGGGTCCAGCTTACCAAATGATTCTGATTTGATTTGCTCCAGTACCAGATATGGGGATTGTGCTGGTCGGTAGGTCTTCTCCAATGTCATGGCGTGGAATACATCAGCCACTCCAACAATTTTAGCGTAAATATGGATTTGCTCCCCTTTGAGTCGCAACGGATATCCTGTACCATCCACTTTCTCATGATGCTGAAGAGCTGCCAAACGCACGCCTTCATTAATGGCCTTCACATTTTTGAGCAACTGGTAGCCTAATGACGTGTGCTGACGAATTTCTTCCTGCTCCTCCCACGTTAATTTAGAGGGCTTGTACAGGATGGCCGGGTCCATTTTAGCATTACCAATATCATGGAGCAATCCGGCAAAAGCAACCTGCATCCAGTCCTTTTGGGGCAAGCCAATCCATTGGGCAATAGAATACGAAGTCAGAGAAGTTAGTACCGCATTGTGAAAAATATAATCAACTTCAATCATGGCACGCGGAGTAGACGTCATTACATTATAGCGCTGGATGTATACCAGTAAGGCTTCCAACTGTCCCCGCAACTCATATATGGATAGATTAGATACGAGTACCGATTGGAATGCATTTTTCACGAGCATCACCATTTTGTCGTACTCTTCCTGGAATAAAACGGACTCATCCCGCTCCTCTAACGAAGGGGATTGCGATTCAGGCGCTCCAACTCGAACAGTAGCATGATCTCCACCAGCTTTTGCCGAACCATCAGGCCCCACTTCTACTTGCTGGATCAGGAACGCTTGTAAAATCTCCAAATCACGCGGTAGCAGAATACGGCCCTTCGGAAGTAGCAAGCTGCCCATTTCAGTAAATACGTCGCTTTGCAATCTAAGTCCTGCTTTTAATTCGGATACGGGTACTGTTGTCATGGTCAACCTCTCTGTTCTCGTAACAGCAGCTCTAGCTACCAGTTTTTATTATGTCATTATATTACTTGAACCTGTTCCTGTACATTCATTTTATATGATTTGCATCATACTTGCTGTATTCATCTGTCAGCAATAGAAAAAGACTCCCTGACCCAATGGCCAAGGAGTCTTCCCCGTCATTTTAAAACCAATACCACTGTTATTTTGGTGGATTGTTATTCGTCTTCAGAAGGCTCCGAACCGTTACCTTCTACATTTTCTACATCCGTGCCAAGAGCTGAATCAACTGGTGAATAAGATTCACCCTCACCGACTTCTTGGTTAGCATCCTGCTCCTCGAGCAGTTCATCAAGCAATTCATCCTGCTCCTCATTCTTGTTTGCCCGACAAACAGTAGCAACTGAATCATCTTCGCGGATGTTGATCAACCTTACCCCTTGTGTATTCCGACCCATCGTGGAAATTTCCTCCATGCTGGTCCGAATCAAGGTTCCGCTGGCTGTAATGATCATTAGATCCTCTTCGGTTTTTACAACCTTGAGGCCGACAACCGGGCCATTTTTATCTGTGACGTTAATCGTCTTGATCCCCTTACCTCCACGGCCTTGGATACGGTAATCCACTACAGGAGTACGTTTGCCATAGCCTTTGGCCGTTACGATCAGGATATCCAGGCTGGTATCAACAATATCCATGCCTATTACAGCATCACTCTTATCAAGAGTAATACCTTTAACCCCGGTAGCACTACGGCCCATGGAGCGTACATCGCTCTCAGGAAAGCGAATCGACATGCCTTGCGCCGTACCGATGATCATTTCTTGCTGTCCATCGGTCAGCTTCACTTCGATCAGGGCATCATCTTCACGCAAGTTGATAGCGATCAGGCCACCCTTGCGGATATTAGCATAGTTATCAAGCGGTGTTTTCTTGATAATCCCTTGCTGAGTAGCAAAGAACAGATAGCTGTCCTCTACAAATTCCTCAATTGGAATGACCGCATTGATCGACTCGCCCTGCTCAATCTGAATCAGGTTAATGATCGGTGTCCCACGGGCTGTCCGGCTTAGATCAGGAATCTCGTAAGCCTTAATCCGATATACCTTACCCTTGTCGGTGAAGAATAACAAATGATGATGTGAATTCGTAATGAATAGATGCTCTACGAAATCCTCATTCTTGGTGTCCATCCCCACTACACCACGACCGCCGCGTTTTTGACTACGATAAGTAGTCACGGGAAGACGTTTAATATATCCGGTATGGGTTACAGTAATGATAACATCCTCACGCGGAATAAGATCCTCATCCAGAATGCTCTCTTCACCCACTGTGATTTCAGTACGGCGCTCATCTGCAAAACGTCCTCTCAGCTCATTAAGCTCATCGCTGATAATGCTGAGTACCAGATGCTCGTTGGCCAAAATTTCACGGTATTCCGCAATTTTTTGCAGCAACTCATTATATTCGTTCTCAATCTTCTCACGCTCCAAGCCGGTCAGGCGTTGCAGACGCATATCAAGAATCGCCTGAGCCTGTTCCAGAGACAGCGAGAAGCGCTCAATTAATCCTTCGCGTGCCGCTTCGGCAGTTTGTGAGGAACGAATCAGTGAAATAACCTCATCCAGATGGTCGAGGGCAATACGCAAGCCTTCCAGAATATGTGCTCTGGCCTCAGCCTTTTTCAGATCAAATTCTGTCCGACGACGAATAACTTCAACCTGATGCTTGAGATAATGATACAGAACATCTTTGAGGTTCAGAATCTTCGGCTCGTTATTTACAATCGCGAGCATATTGATGCCGAAAGTGGACTGCATTGCCGTATGCTTGAACAAATTGTTCAGAACAACGTTCGGGTTCACATCCCTGCGCAACTCGATAACGACACGCATACCCGTACGGTCCGATTCATCCCGCAGATCGGTAATGCCTTCAATACGCTTCTCGCGTACTAATTCAGCAATCTTTTCGACCAGACGAGCCTTATTGACTTGGTAAGGCAACTCATGCACGATAATCCGTGCTTTATTGCCAATTTCTTCTATGGTAGTCTTGGCACGCATGGTCACAGATCCGCGACCAGTCTGGTACGCCTGACGAATGCCCGACCGCCCTAAGATATAACCTGCTGTCGGGAAATCCGGCCCTTGAATATAATCCATCAGTTCCATTGGCGTAATGTCAGGGTTTTCGATTAGTGCTTGTACACCATCGATAACCTCTCCCAAGTTATGGGGAGGAATATTGGTTGCCATTCCGACTGCAATCCCGCCGACACCGTTCACCAGCAGATTAGGATAACGTGCAGGCAACACGACTGGCTCGCTCTCTTCACCATCGTAGTTTGGCATGAAATCAACGGTCTCTTTGTTCAAATCACGCAGCATTTCCATTGCAATCTTCGATAATCGTGCTTCGGTGTAACGCATCGCAGCCGCCATATCTCCATCAACGGAACCGAAATTACCGTGTCCGTCCACCAGCATATAACGCAAGGAAAAATCTTGCGCCATCCGAACCATCGTATCGTATACGGCCGTATCACCATGTGGGTGATATTTACCGATAACTTCACCGACGATTCTTGCTGATTTTTTGTAAGGCTTGTCTGGCGACATGCCCAGCTCGGACATCGCGTACAAAATACGACGGTGTACCGGCTTCAGTCCGTCCCGCACATCAGGCAAGGCACGGCTGACAATAATACTCATGGCATAATCCATAAAGGATTCGCGCATTTCCACTCCGATATCCCTATTGATGATTTGCGAGCTATTTTGATCCGCCATGCTGGTCCTCCTTCTCGTCCTTCATTCATTGCTCTCTATGTGAAAAGCCTAACAAGATACTGCCTATATACTCCGCTCTGTAAGCAGGATTTTGGCTGAAATCCTCATCTGTATAATTATATTACTTTCACAAAAAGAGCACAATTAAACGCATCTGTCCGCTTTACAGCGTAAATCTCTCAGAGATTGCCCTTCTGTGAGCAGCAGAATGACCCACGCATCTTACGGCTCACAGGTCCTGATCATGACAAATTCCCCCGAATTGGGGATTAGCCCCCACCCTGAAGGCCTTTTCCACATACAATACGTATACGGTCAGGGTTAACTGAGTACAATTCCGAAAAAACGCCGTATTTCTCTATTATATCATTGTTTTACGCACTTGTCCTTTAGTTTCCCTTGTTTTGTTCAAGCGTCGTGAATTCCATGAACGTGACTTACATTTCCAAAAGAAAGGGATGAGAATACTTGTCAATTCAACGAGTATCCAGTAAGTGGACCAAAACAAATATCATTCTCCCCAATCCGTTGTTGTCCGCTTATATACCGGAAACACGTTTGTATGCCATGGAACATTTGAATGAAATGCTGGCAGTGTACGGAACCGTCTATATTAAGCCGGATAACGGTACTTATGGGAAAGGGGTTATGCGTGCAGAGAGACTCACTGAACCGCTTCCGCCAACTGAAGAGGGGATCATCGGGGAGAGAACGTGGTATATCCTTCGTTATGAGGTAGAGACCCACACCTTCGAAAATCTGGAAGACCTGCATAGGGCAGTTTCTCACCGCATACGGAAGCGTCCTTATCTAATTCAACGAGGAATCCCTCTTCTTCATCATGATGGGTGTCCCTTTGATTTACGGGTATTAACACAGATGAACTTGAGAAAGCAATGGGAGACGACGCTCATCATAGGACGCGTAGCTGCTCCTGACAAAGTCGTCACTAATCACCACAGCGGGGGCACAGTGCGCTTTTTCAATGAACTGGTAGCTCCATATCTGGATGTAAAGGAAGCCGTACGGCTGGAGCAAAAATTATCGAAAATGGGCGAGCGGGTAGCTTGGCAACTGCAAAAAAGATATCCCCGTTTGAGGGAAATTGGTTTGGATATAGGTCTGGATCAGCAAGTCTATCCGTGGATTTTGGAGGTAAATACAAGACCAGCGATTAAAGTGTTCTCTTCCCTGCCTAACAAAAGCCTGTATCATAAAATATTCAGATATGCTGTAGGCTACGGCCGTTACACAGCATCCACGGGTAAGCCTGCAAGCGCTAAGAAAAAGGCGTAAGTGTTTGATATTAAATATTCAAATTCTCCGCGACGGGTTAATGACAAGAAAAGGGACGCTCATCTGAGCGCCCCTTGGTGAATTCTTTCAAATTAAAAATCAAGATTTTTCACGTACTTGGCGTGCTCCTGAATAAAGTCGCGACGCGGTTCAACATTATCGCCCATCAGGGTATCAAACAGCGTATCAGCCAGCATGGCATCACTGATGGTAACTTGAAGCATTGTACGGCTCTCAGGGTCCATAGTCGTTTCCCACAACTGGGTCGCGTTCATTTCACCCAAACCTTTATAACGCTGTACGTTGTACTTCGCATTTTCTCCGAATTCGCTGATGATAGCATCACGTTCCGCTTCAGAGTTTGCATAACGTACGACCTTATTGCGCTCTACCTTAAACAGCGGCGGCTGAGCAATATAGATATAGCCGGCGTCAATAATTTTACGCAAGTACCGATAGAAAAATGTTAGCAACAGCGTCCGAATATGGGCTCCGTCGACGTCCGCATCGGTCATGATAATGACCTTGTGATAACGAGCTTTAGCAATATCGAAATCGTCGCCAATCCCCGTCCCCATAGCCGTTACCATTGACCGAATTTCATCACTGGACAAAATACGATCCAAACGTGCCTTCTCGACGTTCAGAATTTTACCGCGAATCGGCAAAATAGCCTGAAAGTGACGATCACGACCTTGCTTGGCCGATCCGCCCGCTGAATCGCCTTCGACGATGTACAGTTCGCTAATCGACGCATCCTTGGAAGAACAGTCTGCCAGCTTACCTGGGAGGGAACTGATTTCCAGCGCACTTTTACGGCGAGTCAGCTCACGCGCTTTACGTGCAGCCTCACGAGCACGGGCTGCTTGTAATGATTTATCAACAACGCGGCGGGAGACAGACGGATTTTCCTCAAGAAATTCCTGAAGTTTCTCTGCGAACAGGGATTCGACAATCCCGCGTACCTCGCTGTTACCAAGCTTGGTTTTGGTCTGACCTTCAAACTGTGGCTCCGGGATTTTGACAGAAATAATGGCTGTCAGTCCTTCACGCACATCGTCACCCGTCAAGTTGGCGGTGTTGTCCTTGATAAAGCCATTTTTACGCGCATAATCGTTAATAATCCGTGTCAATGCGCTCTTGAAGCCGGATTCATGCGTTCCACCTTCGTGGGTGTTGATGTTGTTGGCGAAAGAATAAATATTTTCGGTATAGCTGTCGTTATATTGCAGCGCAACTTCGACTTGAATCATATCGCGCGAGCCTTCGACATAAATCGGCTGCTCATGTAGCGCTTCTCTTTTCTGATTCAAAAATTGCACGTATTCACTAATTCCGCCCTCGTAGTGGAACGTATCACTGGTGCCAGTCCGTTCATCGGTCAAACTAATCGCAATTCCTTTGTTCAGGAAGGCCAGTTCGCGAATCCGCGTTTGGAGCGTATCATAGTCATATATGGTCGTTTCTGTAAAAATTTGATCGTCCGGGTAGAACGTCGTTTGGGTACCGGTTTCGTCCGTGTCGCCAATGACTCTGACATCATACTGCGGAACACCGCGGTGGTATTCCTGCTCGTACAGATGTCCATCCCGTTTGACATGAACGATCATTTTGCTGGAGAGGGCGTTTACTACGGATACACCAACACCGTGCAGACCGCCGGATACCTTGTACCCTCCGCCTCCGAATTTACCACCTGCGTGAAGTACAGTCATAACTACTTCCAGCGCAGATTTTTTCATTTTGGCGTGTTCGCTTACCGGAATACCACGTCCGTTATCTGTAACGGTAACGCTGTTATCTTCGTGAACGACAACTTGAATGCTGTCACAATAACCTGCCAGCGCTTCGTCAATGCTGTTGTCCACAACTTCCCAGACCAGATGATGGAGCCCTTTGGCACTGGTGGAGCCGATATACATCCCGGGACGTTTCCGAACCGCCTCCAGGCCCTCCAGGACCTGAATCTCACCCGCATCATAAGACGGTTGATTCATAGACATGCCTTTCACCTACTTCTATAGATTCTATGGTTAAGCATTGGCAACAAACTGGTTTGCCCGCTTTTTGAGAGTTGTTGAGGAGATGGGGGAATAATACACCGTATTTTGAGTCACCACGATGGACTTGGCTTCCTCTTCACCAATCATCTCGACATGCTTTTGCTGTTGGGCGTGGTTCACGTACTGCTTGGAGATTTTAGAGGATTTTTTAATCGAGATATCGAAAATAGCCACAAGCTCTGACGAGCGGATGATTTTTTCTCCACCCAGATGAATATACATAGCAGTCACTCACTCCTTAGTGTTCCACATGCCCGTCGTGGACGTGATAAATGCTGGCATCCTTGAGTCGTTCTGCATTCAAGGTCTCAATGCCGGTTGCCGTGATAAAGGTTTGTACCTTGCTCTGGAAGGTCTCGATCAGTTGGGTCTGACGGTAAGGATCCAGTTCGGATAGAACATCATCCAGAAGCAGGACAGGATATTCACCAATTTCCTCATGGATTAATTCAATTTCAGCCAGCTTCAAGGACAGGGCCGTCGTCCGCTGCTGCCCCTGAGAGCCATACGTATGCACTTCCCTGCCGTTAATGGCAAAGGCCAAATCATCACGATGGGGCCCCGCCAAAGTCATACCACGGCGGATTTCCTGTTCCCTCATTTGGGATAACTTTATCATAAATCGCTCCAATAAGACAGCTTCATCTTCTTCCTCCGGCTCACTGAAGGAGGGAACATAAGTTAATTTTAACTCTTCAGTACCTCCCGCGATCCCTTCATGAATGGCCTGAGCCCACTTTTGCAGCTTTGTTATAAATTGTTTCCGCTTTTTAACAATTTTAACACCGTGCTCAACAAGTTGCTCATTCCATACCTCCAGCATGAGCTGTACGGAAGCCATATCTTTGCCCCAAGCTTGCTTGAGCAGGTTGTTACGCTGGACCAGCACTTTCTGGTATTGCTGCAAATGGTACAGATATCCCGGTGCAACCTGTCCAATTTCCATGTCAAGAAACCGGCGGCGTACCCCCGGTGTTCCTTTGACGATTTCCAAATCCTCAGGTGCAAACATAACGACATTCAGCGAACCAATAAAATCGCTCAGCTTTCGCTGCTCCAGCCCGTTGATCTTCGCTTTTTTACCTTGTGTGGATAACGACAGATCCAGCCTGATTTTTCCGTATTTTTTATCCACATCCGCAGCCAGATGAGTGGAGGTAGCCCCGAAAGAGATTAACTCCTTGTCGCGCGACGTCCGGTGGCTTTTGGTCAAAGCCAGGACAAAAATCGCCTCTACCAGGTTCGTTTTGCCCTGCGCATTTTGTCCGATCAGCAAATTAACGGGCCCAAATTCATTCAGCTCCAGCTGTTCATAGTTCCGGTATTGCTGCAAAACAATATTGTTCACAAACACATAGGGTCCCCCTTGTTACTCCGCACCTAAAAGGAGTCCTTGCCAACCAGGCGATCATGCTCCTGCTGTGATCTCGAAACTTCCGTTGTCCTCTACTTCTACGATATCGCCCGGGTACAGTTTTCTTCCGCGTCGTTCTTCCTGCTCACCGTTGACACGAACTTGTCCCTCCTGCAACAGAGCTTTGGCCATTCCCCCTGTAGGAACACAATCGGCTAATTTTAAAAATTGATCCAGCTTGATGTATTCGGTCTGTATAGATATCTGTTTCAAGGCTTGTTCATCCTTTCGCTTGCTCTTAATGAGTGACGCTAGACGTTAGTTGGTGGTGCGATATGGCAGGATGATGTACAGCGCATTGCTGGAGTCCGCCGGTTTTAAAATGATCGGGCTCATAATGCCGGTAAAAGCAATCGTCAGCTGCTCGCTGTCAATCACTTTCAGCACATCAAGCATATATTTCGAGTTGAACGAGATTTTGAGCGGCTCTCCCTCAAATTTGGAGACTGTGACTTCCTCACGCACTTTACCCAGCTCGGAGGAACTGGAGGAAATCTCCAGGCCACCGTTTTCCAGCGACTGCATTTTTACAATATTCGTTTTTTCCTCACGAGACAGCAAATAAGCACGGTCGATGGATTCGCTCAAACTTTTTGTATCCACAATCAGTTCTGTTTTGTAGGAGGTTGGAATAATTCTAGAAGTATCCGGATACGTTCCGTCCAAAATGCGGGAATAAAACAGAACCCGGTCAATTTTGAATAGTACCTGGTTGTCTGCTACGACGATATCCACAAGCATATTTTGATCCGGAATAATTTTGCTCAGTTCGTTCAACGTTTTACCTGCAATGACAACATTGCTGAAGCGCAAGCCTTCGGACGTTTCCAAACGGGCGCTGCGGGTGGCGAGGCGGTGGCGGTCCGTTGCTACAAATTTTAATTCGCCCTCAGCCAAATTCCACAATACCCCTGTCAAAATAGGTGTCGTTTCGTGAGTGGAAATGGAGAAAACGGTCTGTTTGATCATGTTTTTGAGCAAATCACCTGGTACAGAGATAACCTGATTTTCTTCAATGCTTGGAAGCACCGGGAATTCCTCAGGGTCCAGACCCACAATCTGAATTTCGGTTGCACCGGATGAGATGAAGGTTTGGAAATGGTCTTTTACCTCCATGCGGATCTCCTGAGACGGCAGCTTCTTGATAATTTCGACAAAGAACTTGGCTGGCAGTACAACACTTCCCGGTTGTTCGACCTGAACGACGGTTTGGTCACCATCCTCCATCGGAATAAAGGATTGAATGGAGATGTCAGTATCGCTGGCAGTCAACGTTACTCCCTGATGATTCACATCCAGCTTAATACCGCTCAAAATCGGAATCGTGGTCCGGCTTGATATGGCCTTGGATACATGTTGTATAGCCTCGTTCAATACGTTTTTCAAAATGCTGATCTTCATAAGTTCCTCCTACGGGTTTTAATCCTTCAAGCACGCGTTGACGCGGGCCTTATTTAGGTGATGTATATCTTTAAAATCTATTAGTAATAGTAATAGGCGCACTGAATATGTGGATAAGTCGGTGTAAGCCTAATAAAATCAAGCCTATCCACATGTGTATAAGTTGTGTATAGGCTCTGAACTTGTTCAGGTTGGATTTTTGATTTTTTCGATTAGGCTGTTGATAACTTTGAACAGCTCCTGATCCACTTGAATGGCTTTGGAGATTTTTTCGTGCGCATGAATGACAGTTGTGTGGTCGCGTCCGCCAAAGGCTTCTCCGATTTTCGGCAAGGAATAGTCGGTTAGCTCGCGGGACAGGTACATAGCGATCTGCCGTGGAAAAGCAACAGCCTTCGTCCGCTTGCGTGCTTTGAAATCCTCCAGGCGCAGATTGTAAAATTCCCCGACTTGGTGCTGTATATCCTGAATGGTAATCATTTTGGGACGACTGGAAGGAATAATGTCCTTTAACGCCTCGGCCGCGAGATGACTTGTCACATCCTGATTGGTCAGGGAGGAATAGGCGACAACGCGAATCAGTGCCCCTTCCAGCTCTCGGATGTTCGTATCAATCTGGTTAGCGATATACATCATGGCTTCATTGGGAATATCCAGGTTTTCCGCTCTTGCCTTTTTCCGAAGAATTGCGATTCGCGTTTCCAGATCCGGCGGCTGAATATCCGTAATCAATCCCCACTCAAAGCGGGAACGCAGCCGTTCCTCCAGCGTTGGAATCTCTTTAGGCGGACGATCGCTTGAGATAATAATTTGTTTGCGTTCCTCATGAAGTGCATTGAACGTGTGAAAAAATTCCTCCTGCGTCGACTCCTTGCCTGCAATAAACTGAATATCATCAATGAGCAAAATATCAATATTGCGATATTTGTTCCGGAAACTTTCCCCGCGGTTGTCCCGAATAGCATTAATAAATTCGTTAGTAAACTTCTCCGACGACAAATACACGACCTTACTGGCCGGGTTGTGTTCCAAAATATAATGGCCGATGGCGTGCATCAGATGCGTTTTGCCCAGGCCTACGCCGCCGTACAGAAACAGCGGGTTGTAAGCTTTGGCCGGCGCCTCGGCGACGGCCAGCGATGCTGCATGGGCAAAACGGTTCCCCGATCCGATGACGAACGTATCGAACGTATATTTGGGATTCAGCATATGGGACACGGCTTCTTCATGTACGACCGGCTGCTGCTGAGGTTGTTGCTGAAGGTCGAACTCAGCTGGCTTGTTCTCTTCAATGACGAACTTGACCTCCAGCTGCTTGCCCAGAATTTCATAAACCGTTGCCCCGACTAGCTTGGTATAGCGGCTTTCAAGCCATTCCACGGCAAAAGTTGTTGGTGCGGAAATCACAATGGAGTGGTCATTCAGTTTCGCTGCCTTGGTAGCCTTAAACCAAGTGTCGTAACTCGGCTTACTCAGCTTGGTTTGTATGATGGATAGAATTTGCTGCCATAGTTCAGAGGTATGGCTGTCCACAGACGTCACTCCTTTTAAATCCTGACATTTTGCCGTTTAAGCTGCAGAGAGCTGCTCCCGGCGCTTCGGCAAAACGCCTAAAATCCCAAAAATGTTGTTGAAGGCCATAAAAAGACATACCGCCGCCTGAATCATGCGGCAGTGTGGTGAGAGAACGCAGCACAAAATGGTCCTGAAAAATAGCTAATGGAAAAATCCGCTGCTGATCGGCAGAAGAAGGCGATATTTCTCAGGAGGGAATGTGCGGCACGATCCGTTCTCTTGATCCCGCAGGCCAAAACGGGACTTCAATATGTCGAAATCAAATGAAAAATGTAGAATATATCCCCAGAATCCCGAATCCGCACAAAAATAAAAAGATGGATAAATTGAACTTGTTCACAACTTTATCCACAGGGTGTTGATAATATGGAGGGTAAAACAACATATTCACATTCAAAAGTAATATCATCATAGCAAAAGAAGCCTTGTATTTCAATGACTCGTGGTTATTTATCCACAAATTCAATCTGTTGTGTACAATTTTTATTCACAACACAAGATATTGTTTATAATTTGTTCAGTTTTCGACAATAACTCTTTTTCGTCTCAAAATGTTATGCACAGGTTATGACCATTTAAATCACAATTCAGCTCTTTTTGTGGATCTGTGCATAACAGTCGTTGCCTTTTGGTCACAGAGGTCGTTTTTTTCTGTTGAAAATTTCCGGTAACGTTTCCGACAATATTTTTAATGATCCGATTACGGTGCTTGGAAATATGCCGATCACAAAATAAAAGACGGTGTAAAGAAATTAGGAAGGAAGAACGAACCGTAAGGAACAGGAGTGGTGGAAGGAACGCAAAATGTAGACAAGCTGATATTGAAGGAGGAAGGTCGAAGAAAATTCACGATAAAAAAGAGCAAAAGAGCGTGGAATAAGTGAACTGGATGAAAGAGCAAAATCCCTGGGCGTAAAAAAAGAGGGAGAGGATTGCATGATTTGGGGGAGGGGATTAAGCTGTACATTGACTTTGGCCGCTATTTATGGTTAAATGTACAAAGGTGTTTTTTGTGGAGATTGCTATGTTAGGTATATTCCATATAAAACGTATTCCTTGTAAGGAGGTGCAGTACAATGAGACCGACTTTCAGACCGAATGTCAGCAAACGTAAAAAAGTCCACGGCTTCCGTAAAAGAATGAGCACAAAGAATGGCCGTAAAGTTTTGGCAGCTCGTCGCCAAAAAGGCAGAAAAGTATTGAGTGCGTAATGCGTGCATAAAGACCACTACGGTGGTCTTTTTTTTCATAATGAAGGTATTCATGGGCCGGATCGCTTTCCCTACGTCTGTAGAAATGCAATGAAAAAAGAGGGAGAAGCACCGCGTCCTGCTCTATATTAGATGAAGCTTTTGAAAATGAATGTAAAATAAGCGAGATTACCATGGCGGAATGTTGTCCATACTTCTTACTACATAAGAGGTAAGGATTGGCTTGCCGGCATGTGTAAAAGAGATGAGCAAGGAGAAGCGCCGTGCAAAAAAAATTGCGTCTACGAAACCAGGCGGACTTTGGGCGCGTATACCGCCATGGCAAATCTTTTGCCAACCATCAGTTTGTGGTGTACTGGTTCCGCCGCAGAGAGGTAGAGCAGTTCCGCGTTGGAATTTCGGCCAGCAAGAAGATCGGCAACGCCGTAGTCCGTAACCGGATGCGCAGAATTGTCAAGGAAATTGTGCGTCATCATGAGCATGAATTGGTGGAGCAAATTGATCTGATTTTTATCGTCCGCAAGGGAGCGGTTACAATGTCGTATCAGGAGCTGGAGAAAAGCGTGCTGCACGTTCTGCGCAAAGCCTCGCTGCTCAAGTCTTCACGTCGATAGTCAGTATCTTTGTCCTACAGGATATGGTATGATTTACGTTGGAATGGATTGGTTAAGAAAGGGGTTATGAAGTGTCGCGTTTGAAGACTCAACGGGGGAAATGGTTCCTCCTGATTGCCTTATTGGCACTTGTTGCTGTGCTGTCGGGATGTGCCCAGACGGCCCACAATTCTTACACGACGGCAGACTTGGCCAATGGATCAGTTTGGCAAAGATATGTCGTTTACTGGTTTTCGTATGCGCTGGATACATTTGCCCAATGGTTCTCTGGAGAGTATGGCCTGGCCGTACTGGTTCTGGTGATTATCGTGCGAACCATTATTTTGCCGCTTACACTCAAGCAAGTACGCAGTTCTAAAGCTATGCAGGCCATTCAGCCGCAATTAAAAGAAATTCAAGCGAAATACAAGGATACGCCTGAGAAAGTCCAGCAAGAGACGATGAGGCTGTTCCAGGAAAACAAGGTCAACCCGATGGCGGGCTGTCTTCCTTTGGTTGTTCAGATGCCTATTTTTATCGCGCTCTATAATGCCATTTACTATAACTCGGCATTGCGGGATCATGATTTCTTGTGGCTCCAGTTAGGTAAACCGGATCACCTCTTTATCCTGCCAATTCTGGCAGCAATCACAACATTCATCCAAACTTGGATGATGATGAAAATGAATCCGACTCCGCAGCAGGGACCCATGCAATTTTTGCTGTACGTCTATCCGGTGTTGATTCTGTTCATGTCGTATAACTTCCCATCTGCTTTGCCGTTATACTGGTTCTACAGTAATATTTACACGATTATTCAAAACTATTTCCTTTATCGGAATAAGGATAAAGAAGTTGCGCTGGCAAATGTGAAAACAGCCAGTCTTACGAAAACAGGTTCCCCCAATAGCAATAACAAGAGAAAAGGTGGCAGAAACTCGAAGGGGGCAAAAAAGTCGAGATGACCAAAGTCGTGACTTCAGGAAAAACCGTTGAAGATGCTGTAAAACAAGGACTCTCCCAGTTGGGAGTAAGCCGTGAACGGGTAACCGTAAACGTGTTGGAACAGCCGTCAAAAGGATTCCTGGGGTGGCTGGGGGTCAAAAAGGCGAAGGTAGAGCTTACGCTGCTATCTGATCCGTCTCCCGAAACCACACACGCGGCTGAACATCATGTATCGGCTCAAGCGCCTGCCGTGGGACAGACTGTTGTTCCGGAAATGGAATCTGTTATCCAGGAAGTACGTACGAGTAAGGAAGCCTCCACGGAACATGCAGACCCTTATAAAGAAGCTGTACGTTTTATCCACGAAACAGCAGCCGGAATGGGACTGGATGTGGAAGTGGATGTCCGTCACCGCAAGGATGAAAGCATACTGGATATATCCGGTCCGTCGCTCGGCATGCTGATCGGCCGCCGGGGACAGACGCTGGATGCATTGCAGTACCTGACGAATATCGTTGCCAACCGTCATTCTGACAAATTCATCCGGATTGTGCTGGATGCCGAGCAATTTCGCGCACGTCGGCAAAAAACATTGGAAGATTTGGCAGATCGGCTGGCCAACCAGGCTATTCGTTACGGCAAGGAAGTAGTGCTGGAGCCAATGCCGTCACAGGAGCGGAAGCTGATTCACGCCAAGCTTCAACAGCATGCGCTGGTTAGAACATACAGCAAGGGGGACGAGCCGAATCGGCGCGTCGTCATTGCCAAAAAATAATCCGACGCAATGGCTCTCTGCAATGTGCAGAAGCCATTGTTTTTTATATTTCTTGCTGAAACGGTTGCCGTCCTTGATTAAGGACGGCAATGCCGTTTCTACTTGATAGGAGGTAGAAATCATATGCTGAGCGATACCATAGCTGCCATTGCAACTGCTGTTGGCGAAGGGGGGATTGCGGTTGTACGGGTCAGCGGCCCGGAAGCCGTCACGGAAGTGGAAGCTTTGTTTCGGAGCAAAACGCCTCTAAGCAAGGCTCCATCTCACACGGTACACTATGGACATATTATAGATCCTCAAAGCCATGAAAAGGTGGAGGAAGTTCTAGTTACGGTTATGCGAGCGCCACGCTCTTTTACAACAGAAGATGTCGTAGAAATCAGTACCCATGGCGGGGTTGTAGCCGTCAAACGGGTGATGGATTTACTATTGCTGCAAAATATACGTTTGGCCGAACCGGGCGAATTCACGAAGCGTGCTTTTCTGAATGGTCGTATTGATCTGAGTCAGGCGGAGGGAGTCATTGACCTGATTCGCTCGAAGTCGGATAAAGCTTTTTCAGTAGCTTTGAAGCAAGTAGATGGACAACTGTCACAGAATATCCGCCGTTTGCGTCATGTTCTGGTAGAGACACTGGCTCATATTGAAGTGAACATTGATTATCCTGAGCATGATGTGGAATCTTTTACTTCTGAACTGATCAAGGATAAGAGTAGTCAGGTCATGGCGGAAATTGATCGACTGCTGCATACAGCGGAGCAGGGGAAAATTTTACGTGAGGGCCTGACCACAGCGATTGTCGGAAGACCGAATGTGGGGAAATCCTCGCTGCTGAATACACTGGCTCAGGGCGAACGGGCGATTGTGACCGATATTCCGGGCACGACCCGTGATGTTATTGAGGAATATGTGACGATTAACAGCATTCCTCTGAAGCTGCTGGATACGGCTGGCATTCGGGAAACGATGGATGTCGTGGAACGGATCGGGGTAGAGCGTTCGAGAACAGCGGTCAGTGAAGCAGATCTGCTGCTCATCGTGATTAACGCCAACGAACCGCTGCATGAGGATGAAATGGCATTAATGGAACAAATCCGCGGTAGACAAGCGATTGTCATTATGAATAAAATGGACTTACCGGCCCAAATAGACCGGGATTTGCTGCTGCGTTATGTTCCCGAAGAGCTTATCGTACCGATGTCTGTAAAGGAAAATGAGGGAGCAGATCGGCTGGAGCAGGCCATATCGCAGTTATTCTTTAGTGGTAAGCTGGAATCTGCCGACATGACATATGTCAGCAATGTACGGCATATTGCTTTGTTGAAGAAGGCTCGCCAATCGTTGGTAGATGCCTATGAAGCTGCTGATCAATTCGTTCCGATTGACATGATTCAGATTGATGTACGGCTGGCGTGGGAGCATTTGGGCGAGATTGTGGGCGATACGGCGCATGATGCGTTAATCGATCAAATATTTTCACAATTCTGTCTGGGCAAATAGGACATTCGAGTATGGCTGGTATAAGCCCTGCTATCGTTATAGATATACAAGAGCATATTCGGTATCAAGACCGAAATGCATAAGGAGGTAAGAGAGGTATGGGATATCAAGGAGGCGACTATGACGTAATTGTCGTAGGCGCAGGCCATGCGGGTGTAGAATCCGCCTTGGCAGCAGCCCGGATGGGTTGCCGTACGTTGATGATTACGATTAACCTGGATATGGTCGCGTTCATGCCCTGCAACCCGTCTATTGGCGGTCCTGCAAAGGGTCATGTGGTACGTGAAATTGATGCTTTGGGCGGCGAAATGGGCCGGAACATCGACAAGACGTTTATCCAAATGCGGATGCTGAATACAGGTAAAGGGCCTGCCGTTCACGCATTGCGCGCACAGGCTGACAAGTTCTCTTATCAGCATGCGATGAAGGAAACGATGGAAAAGGAACCGAATCTGACCTTGCGCCAGGGAATGGTGGAAGAGCTGATTATTGAAGACGGTCATTGCGTGGGTGTTATCACGAAGACCGGCACAGAGTACCGCAGCAAAGCGGTTGTCCTGACTACAGGCACTTATTTACGTGGTAAAATCATTATGGGTGAGCTGATGTATGAAAGTGGCCCGAACAATCAACAGCCTTCGTTGAGACTGTCTGAGCATTTGCGCGAGCTGGGTTTTGATCTGGTTCGCTTTAAAACGGGTACGCCGCCGCGCGTGCATAAGGACACAATTGATTTTAGCAAAACCGAAATTCAGCCGGGGGACGATCAACCGAAGTTTTTCTCGTATGAAACGAAGTCTTCGGATAATGAGCAGCTTCCTTGCTGGCTGACCTATACTTCAGTGGAAACTCATCAGATTATTAATGATAATTTGCATCGTGCACCGATGTTCTCCGGACTGATTGAAGGAACGGGACCGCGCTATTGCCCATCTATTGAAGATAAAGTGGTACGTTTTAGTGATAAGCCGAAGCACCAAATCTTTTTGGAGCCTGAGGGTAAAAACACATCTGAATACTATGTTCAAGGCTTGTCGACCAGCTTGCCTGAGGATGTGCAATTAGCTGTGCTGCGCTCGATTCCGGGGATGGAAAAGGTAGAAATGATGCGTAACGGCTATGCTATTGAGTATGATGCCATGGTGCCTACGCAATTGTGGCCAACGTTGGAAACGAAAAGAGTACCAGGCCTGTTCACGGCGGGTCAAATTAACGGCACTTCCGGTTATGAAGAAGCTGCGGGCCAAGGGATTATGGCAGGCATTAACGCGGCTCGTAAGGTGCAGGGCAAAGAACCTGTCGTGCTGGACCGCTCCCAAGGCTATATCGGGGTTCTGATCGACGATCTGGTGACCAAGGGTACGAATGAGCCTTACCGTTTGCTAACCTCTCGTGCAGAATACCGTCTGTTGTTGCGTCATGATAATGCGGATCTGCGATTGACTCCAATCGGGCATGATATCGGCCTGATTACAAATGAACGGTATGAGCGCTTTTTGGATAAGAAGCAAAAGGTAGAGCAAGAGATTGAGCGTTTGCGCTTGGCAAAAGTGCGTCCGGTTGATGTAAACGAGATGCTGGAGCAAGGTGGATCTGCACCGATACAGGACGGCAGTAATTTGTTAACCGTGCTGCGTCGACCAGAGATCAGCTATGCGCAAGTGGCACAAATTTCACCTTCGGCTGTAGCTCTGACTGAGGAAGAACAGGAGCAGGTGGAGATCCAGATTAAGTATGCGGGCTACATTGAGAAACAACTGATGCATGTAGAACGCCTGCAAAAGATGGAGAAGAAGAAACTTCCAGAGGATATCGTATACGATGAGGTTCAGGGTTTGGCGATTGAAGCCAAGCAGAAGCTTACGAAAATTCGTCCGATGTCGATTGGTCAGGCATCCCGTATTTCAGGTGTGACTCCTGCGGATATTTCCATTTTGCTCGTTTATCTGGAGCATTATAACCGTGTAACGGCAGCAAGGGGATCATAATGGACGCGATACAACAGCAATTTAAGCAGCGACTGGCAGAGCATAGCATTGTGATTAATGACAGTCAGCTAGAGCAGTTCGAAACGTATTACCGTGTGCTGGTTGAGTGGAATGAAAAGATGAACCTGACGGGCATTACAGAGCGTGATGCGGTGTACACCAAGCATTTTTACGATTCTCTTTCGCTGGCCTTTTATGTTCCGTTAAATGATGTGGAAAGCTTGGCGGATATCGGATCGGGAGCGGGGTTCCCAGGTATTCCTTTGAAAATATGCTTTCCGCAGATTCAGTTGACCATTGTGGATTCGTTGAACAAACGCATACAATTTTTGGCGCATGTGGTAGAGCAGCTAGGATTGGAAGACGTGGAGCTGGTCCATAGCAGGGCAGAGGAATTGGGTCGTAAAACGGGATACCGCGACAGCTACGATCTGGTCACCGCCAGAGCCGTTGCCCGCCTTGCGGTACTGAATGAGTTTTGTTTACCTTTTGTCCGTGAAGGGGGTCACTTTGCTGCGATGAAGGGCAGTGATCCGACGGAAGAAATCAAGGAAGCTTCCTATAGCTTGAAAGAGCTTAAAGGAAAGATTAAGCATATTCAGGCTTTTCAGTTACCTGTGGAGGATGCAGCCAGGCATATGATTATTATTGAAAAAAGAGCAGCTACACCACGGAAATATCCGCGTAAGCCGGGTACGCCTTTAAAAACACCGTTAGTGTAACCAATTGAAAGAAAGTGAATGTTTCACGTGAAACATTCACTTTTTTTATGACTTGCAATGCTCTTAACATAAATAACGTATAGATGCAGAAGGTCTTTATTTACGGCGTAGAGAAACATGGATAAATAGGCATCTGATTGGGTGTACAATTTATTCTCTGATCCTTCGGAAAAGCTGGTAGAGACGATAGGATTATGGCTGGAAAAGTGATAGAATAGAGATAATCGTTTTTGATGTAAGTTGACTGCTTCCCGTACCGTTCAATTCAGATATACATAAGGGGGAGCGGGACAACAATGCCAGGGAGAATACGTGGAGTGTACCCGGTTACGGCGCTGTCTCATATAAAAGGGTCTACGATCCGCGTAAGGAACTGTTTTTCACGAAGCGCTGTTAGTATGGTGCTATTATGAAATTAGGTGGTATTATACGGAATGAAAGAACAATTTTCCAAGCTATTTGGTTTGACGGAGCGATCTACTGGGGACGAAATAAAACAAATTCCAGTTCGGGATATTGTCAGCAGTCCTTATCAGCCCCGCACCATATTTGACGACGAGAAGATTGATGAGCTATGCCAGACCATCAAGACGCATGGTGTAATTCAGCCGATTGTCGTTCGTTTCCGTAATGGACAATACGAAATTATAGCAGGGGAACGTCGATGGAGGGCTGTCACCAGGCTGGGGATGGATACCATTCCAGCCATTGTTCGTGAGTTTAATGATTCACAAGCTGCTTCTATCGCGTTGATTGAGAATCTTCAAAGGGAAGGGCTAACATCGATTGAAGAGGCTGTAGCTTATCAGAAGCTGATTGATCTGCATCAGCTCACCCAGGAAAGTCTCGCTCAGCGACTTGGCAAAAGCCAATCCACTATTGCTAATAAGATACGACTGCTTCACCTGCCAGAGAGAGTGAAAAATGCTCTAATGGAACGGAAAGTGTCCGAGCGTCATGCCCGTGCGTTATTGTCATTAGAGACTGAAGAGCTACAGTATAAGGTTCTGGATGAAGTCATCGCCAAGGAACTCAATGTGAAGCAGACAGAGGCGAGAGTCGCCTTTTATAAACAAGTGTCCACGATGAAGAAATCCAAGCGGATTTCCTTTACCAAGGATGTCCGGCTTGCGCTGAATACGATTCGTCAATCCATTGATATGGTGTCTGGCTCCGGCTTGGATATCAAGACCAAGGAATCCGATCATGAGGATCACTATGAGATTGTCATTCAAATTCCCAAACGTAAGTAAGGGATGAAGCGTACAGGCGGCAGCAATTGCCGCTTTTTCTGTCTAACGCCAATTAAAACCGCAGCATACTCGTATTCTATTGATAAAATTGCCGTTATCCGTAAGCTAATAATGGAGAATCGTCTTAATAAAGGATTTTGCAATAAAGAAATATGGCAGGATTCCGATTAAAGTATGAGGTGAATGAAGTGTCAAAAATAATAGCCGTAGCCAATCAAAAGGGCGGAGTAGGCAAAACAACTACTTCCGTGAATTTGGGCGCCGGACTTGCTTCCCTCGGCAAAAGGGTATTGCTCGTGGATATCGACCCGCAAGGTAATACAACGAGCGGTGTGGGTATCAATAAGGCGGATGTGGCAAATTGCATTTATGATGTACTCATTAATGAGGTTGATCCTAGCGAAGCGATTGTCAGTACACAGATTGAGGGTCTGGATATTATTCCGGCCACCATTCAACTGGCAGGAGCGGAAATCGAGCTGGTGCCGACCATTTCTCGTGAACTTCGATTAAAAAGATCGCTCCAGCTCGTCAAGCATAAGTACGATTATATATTGATTGATTGCCCTCCATCGTTAGGGATTTTGACACTTAATTCTTTAACGGCCTCTGATTCGGTCATTATCCCCATTCAATGTGAATATTACGCATTGGAAGGTTTAAGTCAGCTACTGAATACTGTGCGATTGGTGCAAAAGCATTTGAATACCTCACTGCAAATTGAAGGCGTGCTGCTGACGATGTTTGATGCCCGTACCAACTTGGGTATTCAGGTGATTGAAGAAGTGAAAAAGTATTTTCAAAGCAAGGTTTATCAGACGATTATTCCACGCAATGTGAGACTCAGTGAAGCACCGTCACATGGCCAGTCCATTATTACGTATGATCCCCGCTCCCGTGGGGCAGAGGTATATATTGAGTTGGCAAAGGAAGTGGCATCTTATGAGTAAACGGTTGGGAAAAGGGCTGGATGCACTCATTCCCTCCCTTACGGTCAATGATGAGGACAAGGTTGTTGACATTCCGCTTAGTCAGTTGCGTGCAAATCCGTACCAGCCTCGCAAAACGTTTGATGAAGAGTCCATTAAGGAATTAGCCGAATCCATTCGTCAGCACGGTGTTATTCAACCTATTATTGCGCGTAGTGTATTAAGAGGCTATGAAATTATTGCAGGTGAAAGAAGATTCCGGGCTTCCCAATATTGTGGGAATTCGACGATACCTGTGGTTGTTCGCAATTTTACGGATCAGCAGGTAATGGAGATTGCCCTGATTGAGAATTTGCAGCGCGAAAATCTGAATGCGATGGAAATAGCAGTTGCCTATCAGGGATTAATGGATCAGTTCTCGTTAACTCAAGAGGAATTGTCCTTGAAAGTGGGCAAGTCGCGCTCTCATATTGCGAATTTCCTTCGTTTGCTTGCATTGCCGGAGGAAGTTAAGGATCATGTTTCACGTGGAACATTATCTATGGGACATGCCAGAGCGATTGTTGGGCTCAAAGATCCGGACATGGTGAAGCAACTGGCGACACAATGCATTGAGCAGCAGTGGAGTGTTCGGGAGCTGGAAGAAGCCGTACAGCAGTTGGACCATAAGCCTGGTGAAGCGAAGGCTAAGCCCAAGGTGAGAAAAAAGGACCCTTTTATTGATCATATGGAGGAGTCCTTGCGTGAACGTTTTAAAACAACTGTGAAAATTAAGCATAACAAGGATAAAGGTAAAATCGAATTGAATTATTACAGCCAGCAGGATTTGGAAAGATTACTGGAGCTACTGCAGTAGTCTGTATGAAATAGGACATGTCTCCTTGGTCGAAACGGGAAGTGAGATATGTCTTTGCTTTGTCTGGATGTGCAGGAATCAGAGTAGTCTGGATGGATTAACTAATAGCCTTCTGTTATTTGTTTCGCTGTCCTCAAACGTATAAAATAAGAGGTATGCAATGACATGATTTTTGAGATAGAGGAGTAGAAGCAAGCATATGGCTGAATTGAACGGACTAATCATGGAACAGCTTGCCGGAATCGTTGCAGGAATTGTGCTGATTTTGCTCATCCTGTTGATTGTTATCATTGTGCAGGGTGCAAAGTTGAAGAAGATGCGGCGAAAGTATGAAACCATGATGGCAGGCAGCGGTGTTGAGAATTTGGAAACGCTGCTGATTGATTTGAAGGTGCAAATGGATACGATTGAGGATGAGCAGGAAGCCCATCGTGCAAGTATGAAATCTTTACGCAGTAAACTGACAGGCCTGAAAGGACATATAGGCATCAAACGCTATAATGCCTTTGGCGAGCGAGGAAGCGATCTAAGCTTCTCCATGGCTATTGTAGATGACAATCAGGACGGTATCGTATTAACCGGTATTTATAACCGGGATGGTTCTTATGTGTATGCCAAGCCCCTGGAAGCGGGGCAGTCATCCTATTCCTTATCTCCTGAAGAGAAAGAAGCCATTACTCTTGCGCAGCAAGCAGGACGGAACGGTAATGCCACTCCTTAATCGCGGAGTATAAGCTGCCAGCAATGATATCTGATAATTTCATTACCAGATTTAGTCTTGTATTTTGCAACACAAAGTATTCCATAAAGCCGCCGACGTTAACGATTCCTGTCAAATGGATATCGCCGACCGGCGGTAATTCTTTATTTACCCCCGCGCCAGGCTTCAAAGGCCCGTCCGCAACCTGAATGCATCCAACGCTGGAGGTTTGTCCAAGACATGCGTCTATGCCGATGATAAAGGGCTGGTCGTACCGGGTGTGTATGCCGTCCAGTGTTGTTTGCAGATTCATAGCATGTACAGGCTCTTCCAATGTCCCGTAAAGGTGAAAGAGCGGGCTTTTATAGCAAGACAAATGAGTACCTACGAGCGGGCCGAGACAATCTCCAGTAGAACGGTCGGTGCCGATGCAAATAATAACGATATTTTGCAGACTGGGCGCCTGGTGCAAATGGAACAGCAAACGATGGATGATGGCTGATTGGATCCCGGGGTCGGTGTGTGATATTTTTAAGCTAAGGGGTTCTTGCCCCGGAATGAAGTCAGATGGATGAGTCATGGAATCTTCCTTTCGCTCTGTAATGGAGTGTGCAGGTTGCGCTCGCTTTATATAGACTGTTAGCTGTTGGTATCGCATTGATCAGAGATGAAAACCAGCAGTATAACTGCCTTAGAGAATAACAATTAGCCTGCGGGTAACATTTATTCTCAAGATAGTAGCTAGTATATGGATAAGTTTGGGCTTTTATACTCGGGGGAAGTAGATTATTCATAGCAACATGAATGAAGGCAGTAGATGGGCTTATGTAGTAGAAAATAGAATTTGGGAAACCAGAAGAGCAGGTCCCTTGTGTAAGGAGGAGCAACAGAATGACCTTAATGCGTTGGTTGGAGAACGATACAGGAACGGCTGCTGTTGTGAAGGATGCGATACACTGGAAGGATGTTATATGGGGATGGCTTACAGATAGTGCGATGTGGTCAACCTTGTTGTTTGTGGTTTTGAAGATCGCTATTATTTTCATCATTACACGTATCTTTATTCGGGTTATTAATAAAATTATAGATAAGTCGATGCAGCAAAAGGGAGAGAACGGCAGATTTCGATTGAATACCCGGCGGTTAACTACCGTTGGGGAACTGCTGAAAAATGTAACCAATATCGTATTCAATTTTATTCTGATTATGCTGGTATTGTCTCAAATGGGCATTAATCTCGGACCTCTGATTGCCGGAGCCGGAGTGCTTGGATTGGCCGTTGGTTTTGGGGCGCAGAGCTTGGTCAAGGATGTGATTACCGGATTCTTTATCATTTTCGAGGATCAATTTGCCGTAGGAGACGTTATTCAGACAGGAACCTACAAAGGTACAGTAGAAGTGATTGGGCTGCGTACAACCAGGCTGGTGAGCTGGAAAGGGGAAGTTTACATTTTACCTAACGGCTCGATTACGGCGGTTACGAACTTTTCCATGTCCAATTCGTTGGCGGTGGTAGATGTACCGATGAAGGCCGAGCGTACTCTGGAGGAAGCCGTTGGCTTGGTAAAACAAGCGATCCATGGGATTGAGGAGTCCAATGTGCAGGTGCTGAATATACCGGATGTTCTGGGAGTTCAGTCCATGACGACATCTGAGTATATTGTGCGTGTTGTGGCGGAGTGTATGCCGAATACAGGGGCTGCGGTAGAACGTGATATTCAGAATAACATCAAGAAGGCACTAGAGGATGAGGAACATCGTCAGAGCGCGCTGGAGACGGCGGTAACCCTTGAGAAGGAAGACGAGCAAGAAAGAAAAGGGGGAGAGAAGGGTGGAGCGTAAGTCGTTTGAACTGGGGGACATTGTGCAGATGAAGAAGCCCCATCCCTGCGGAACGAATGAAATGGAAATTATCCGTATGGGTATGGATATTCGGATCAAATGTGTCGGTTGCCAGCACAGTGTGCTGATTCCGCGTGCCAAGTTCGAAAAGAATATGAAGAAGGTGCTGCGTTCAAAGGCAAGCGCTGGCGGGCAAAATTCAGAAACGAATTGAGCCGGGGTAACTGAGGGATTTTGGGTAACAATGAACTTGCATCATGGGCACAATGATGATATAATAATCCTTGCTGCGGAAAGGTACCCAAGAGGTCTAAGGGGGCTGACTCGAAATCAGTTAGGCGTCGCAAGGCGTGCGTGGGTTCGACTCCCACTCTTTCCGCCACTATAATAAGTCGCGCTGTATCAATGTTTTCAGTACGATATGTGGATCGAAAGCTATACGATTTTACACGAAAATTGAGCTAGATGATTCCGATATACCTAAATGATTCCGTTAACCTCTTACGCTAACCACGCGTAGGAGGTTTTTTAGTATGGATAAAAGAGCCGGAAGAAAGACGATTACTCAACGGGACCCGGTCGTAGTAAAATGGACGCCCTCATACACACTGGAGGAGGCGCTTGATTTCGTTGTTAAAGTGAAACGCGCTAATAACTTAAAGGAACGGACGATCGACGGTTACATACAGAATATGGGCTATTTCAATGAATGGGTCGCAGAAAGGTACGGAGATATTTCGATTGATGGTGTAACGGCCGCAATGCTGCGCGAGTACGTGTTGTGGTGCGCTAATGACAAGGAGTTCTACGCGGGCCATCCGTTTAAGGCGGACTACGATAAGGAGCGTAAGGGGCTTTCTCCGGCGTCTGTGAACGTGCGTATACGCGTGCTGAAGACGTTCTTTAATGTGTTATACGATGAGGACGTTATAAACCGTAATCCGGTTGCAAACTTGTCTCTAATGCGCCAGGACGTCGATACAGTTATGCCGTTAACAGAAGACGAACTAAGGCGCTTTATGAAGGCTCCCGATCAACAACAATGGGCGCAATGGCGTGACTATATAAGCTTCTTCGCTAAAGTGAATGTTAGATGTCTGTTTAATAGAGAAAGTGTCCATACTGTCTAGTAATAAATAGGAAGAGGACGGGATGGAACATGTGGACCCCATTAAGCAAAAAGGATAATCTAATGAATGATGTGTTCAAGTT
>NZ_SLTL01000046.1:0-24084 GCF_014858585.1 Paenibacillus sp. 23TSA30-6
TAGGGACGCACCTCGAATGAATTTGATTTTATTCTCGCATTCTCGATTCTCGATGTCCACTTTTTAGTCTAGCATCAGAGGTATCATGTGCTGACTAAACCGAAAGGGTGATTTGATTGGGCAAGGCAAAAGTGAATATGGTGATTCGGTTCCTAAAGGGCATGCAAACCGAAAAGATAAATGTGCTAGGGGCTGAGGAGGCTCGGGAGGACAATGAGTTGATTCAGAAGGTAATTGAGGATATCGAATTGTTTTACGAGGCTGAGTTAGAAGGGTAAGCTGATACATATGGGGAATGGTCGATAGTTGGCTGTTCCCTTTTTTCGTGTTGGAGGTGAGCAGAATGAGCAAGAACAATGACAAGCCAAAAAGGAGTAAGCCTAAGATACTGACCAAGTATGATCAATTTGTTGTGCCAAGACTCAGGGATATTCCTGTTTGGGTACGTGAAGGAGCAACGGATGAGGAGATTGCCAAACGACTGAATATCCACATTTGGACATTAGGCGATTATCGTAGGAAACATCCCAAATTTGCTGAAGCATTAGAACGTCCAACCAAGTGGGAAACACATGTACATCCTCGGTTAGCGGAGATTCAACAGTGGTTCGAAGAAGGCATGAACGCAGAGGATATTATCAAGAAACTCGATATTGGTAAAACGACTTGGTACGAGTACATAGATAAACATCCGATGCTGGCTGAACTAGTCAAATGGAGCAAATCTGTCCCTATTTCACACGTGGAAAATTCACTTTTAAAAGCAGCCACAGGATATGAATATGAAGAAATAAAAACGATCATTGAAGAGGACAAAAATGGAAAAAAGAAGACTCGCATCGAGAAGGTGAAACGATATCAGTCTCCCAATCCGACAGCGATGATCTTCTACTTAAAGAACCGCGCACCCAACGAGTGGAATGATCGACGTGAATTGCTAGTCAATACGAAGGCATTGGAACAGGAACGGAAGCAGCTATTTCTGGATATGATCGAAGCCGATGTAGTGGATGCAGACTATGAAGCTATTGAGGAATCGGTAGAGATTGAGGAAGGATATGTGGAGCCGGATGATTCACAGTCATAACGTTATGCCGTCAGTATTTGTATAGATAAACACCAGTTTCAGCCCTAAATTAGCCTGTAAATTGCCCAAAATCAGTGCATAAGATAGGTTATGCATGGAGTGGACTTTGCCCCACATCAACGGTATGATGTGACACACAAAGCGAAGTGTGGGGGCTAATATGGAGTATATTCAAGGGTTTGAAGCACATTTACGGAGCAAGGATCGGAGTGAAAATACGGTTTCCTGCTATATTAGGGACGTATTGCAGTTTATAACCTGGTATCGGGGCAAGACGGAATATGGACTGGACAAGTGGATTGAATTGGATGGGGTAGAGTACAAGAAGGTTCTGCAAAGCACCAATCAAGCGATACTCACCATCAACCGCAAGATTGCCAGTATCAATGTATTCGCACAGTGGATGCATCAGCAAGGCTATATAAAGGAAGAAATACATATCGAAGCGGTCAGGAATAAGGTCGTTCGGCAATACAAAGGGTTAGCGGAAAAGGATTTGTGGAAGCTGAGAAATGAAATTCACCGTATGGGCAATCGTATGCACATTTGTATGATTGAATTGCTGCTAGGAACAGGGATACGGGTAAGCGAATTGGTTGGTATCAAGCTGAAGGATATAGAAATAAGTGAACGCAAAGGGTTATTGAAGGTGTTCGGTAAAGGGAATTCCTTTCGTACTATTCCACTAAATAAGGATGTACGAAAAGCCATTACTCGGTATCTTGAAGTCAGACCACACAGTGAATCAGAATATCTATGTATTGGGCAGCGTGGAGCATTGGAACGAAATGCGGTCAACCTGATCCTGAACAAATACGGCAATCGGATCGATGTAAAGGTTACACCCCATATGCTCAGACATACATTTGGCTATAAGTTGGTGAAAACGACTCCTTTGACGACCATCCAGCAAATCCTTGGACATGATCACGTAGCAACAACCAATATTTATACCCTAACAACACAGCAGGATATGGCTGAAGCTTTGGCAAATATCGAGTGGTGATGAGCCACTCTTTTTGTCTTGGAGGGAGGGGTTCTTCTATGTAGATAAACGGAGTTGCCAGCAAAGGGTGCAGAGATTTTTGTGATAATTTTACAGTAAATATGAGAAAGGAGCCAGAACAATTGAAACAATAAAGCAAGAAGAGCAGCGACAGGCTGAGCTGCTTAAGCAGTATATGGAGAAGCATTTCAAGCCGCCCAAAATGAAACAACTGATCGAAATGTTCTCTTTCTCTGAACTAAGAAAGCTTATCGGGGAGATGGACATTGAGTTTTTCGCTTTAGCCTATTTTCCTAAATACTTTGATCGAGTATTTGGCAAGTTTCATAAAGAGTTATTCACGGAATTAAGACATATGCTTGCCCATACTGGACTGATTACAGCTTTTGGTCTCCCAAGGGAGCATGGAAAGTCAACGATCAGTTCTTTTTTATTTCCGCTGTATGCGACTTTATATGATAAATCACAGTTTACACTGATCATATCTGCCACGGAACAGATTGCATTGCCTTTCCTTGATATGATCAAAGATGAGTTGGAAACCAATCAGATGCTGATTGAGGATTTTGGGATTCGTAAAGGGAGCCGCTGGAACAACAATGAGATTTGGCTCAAGAGTAAAGGTGGACTGGACTCATGTATCATGATTCGAGGCATAGACGGTAGCTTGAGAGGTATTCACTATAAGCATCATCGTCCTACGCTGGTATTGATGGATGATTTGCTCAAGGAAGATACAGCACGATCCGAAGCGAAACGAGAACAGATTAAAAATACATTTACGGATGTTATTCTGCCAATTGGCACAAGGGATACGAATATCCTGATCTGTGGAACGATTTTGAATGAAGAAGATATTATGGCCGATCTGCTCAAGGGTAAAATCCCAGGTGTGAGAAGTGTTCGTAAGGCAGCCGTACTTCAATTTTCAGAACGGGATGATCTGTGGTCAGAGTGGGAGCAACAATATAATAACTTGCAGGATGAGGACAGGATCAATACAGCCTTGTCTTTTTTTACGGCTCATGAGGAGGAAATGCTGGAGGGTACGGAAATCCTGTGGAGCGAGTATTTGGACTATTACTATTTGATGTGCAAGAAGCAAGCGATGGGCGAAAAGAGTTTTTATAAAGAATTACAAAACGATCCGCGTTCAACAGACGAATACATATTTCAAAATATCATGTATTGGGACAGGTTGCCTGAGTTGGAGGAGATGGAAATGGCGATGTACATTGATCCAGCCATCAAAGCCGGAAAGAAAAACGACTATTCGGCTATTTCAATTATTGGTCAGCATCGGAAGACGAAGCAAATGTATGTGATCGATGGCAATATCTATAAACTGTTGCCGGATGATTTGTTCCATGTGGCTATTGAAAAACTAAAGCTTTATCCCGTAGATAAGCTGGGATTTGAAGTCAATCAGGCACAAAGCTATATGAAACAGAAATTTGAAGAAGAGTTATGGAAGGCGAAGATACATACACCCGTAGAAAGTGTTCATTCCAAGGGGCAGAAGCATGAACGTATTATTAGTCTGGAGCCGGAAGTGAAGAAGGGTCATATTCTGTTCAATGCAGATAGCCTCAGATATAATAACCAGATAAAGGATTATAACCGAAACTGCCAATATGATGATGCACCAGATAGTTTATATGGGGCTGTTCAATTGATTCAGTCTGTGAAAAGTCTGAAATTTTATGATCGCAGTTTGCTGTTTTGAGGCTTCTGCTAAAACTCAAATTTTATTTTATCCAATCTCGTTAAGTCAATGGGCAGGTTAGTCTTATTAAAATAAGCATGTTAAAATATCACTAGATAATTCGAAGGTGGGGTACATATGTGGAAGACTAATGAAAATAAGAGTGTTGATAAGCTCACTTTCGAATTTTTCGTTGATGTAGCTAAAGAATATAAGAACGTATCCAAGCATAAAAGAGTTCTTACACCTGTTGTTAAGTGGAAAATCATTATATATGCTAATGAACTAAGGCTAAATGAAGATGAGGATGAAGTGTTTGTTATTACTGAATTTTTTAATTCACTCGCTCAACAAGGTAAGTTCCCAATGTATACTTGCTCTTGTGGAATTTTCGGGTGTGGAGGATTTTATGTCAATGTTCTTTACGAGAAAGATACTGTGATTTGGGATACAGAACAATCTTCTATTAAGAAGTTTATTTTTTCTAAGGAGAATGTTTTGCACTTTGCAGAGGAACTCATTGAAAAACTTATGGGATTGAATGATTTACTACAAGAAAATGGACTGCATACATATCATGAGATTGATATTTATAGAGCAAAAGTTGAATATTTTGCTCGACCCAACCATAAGGAATCGAATTAATGGGGACAATAGTAATATATTAAGGAGGTTTAGCAATAGTGGGAAAATACGCTTGTCCGTGCTGTGGTTATAAAACCTTAGACGAGGAACCGCCTGGAACTTATGACATTTGTGAAATTTGCTTTTGGGAAGATGACGGCGTTCAGTTTGCAAACCCAGAATTTGAAGGCGGGGCAAACAAGGTATCTTTAAGACAAGGGCAGCGGAATTATGAAGAATTTAGCGCTTGCGAAGAAAGGTGTATACAGTTTGTGAGGAAGGTCTCCGATAAAGACATTCGCGACCCGAATTGGAAATCATTAAACTAGCGGGAACACGTTAGTTCAACAAGGAACTACCTTATTAAAGGTGGTTCTTTTATTTGTGAAGAAATTAACAACCAATAATTAGTTAGCTCATTTTGAAAGGAAGAATCTATTTGCAAATAACCGAACAAATCATATTAGAGTGTCTAAATGAACTCCAATCGGCTGCAATAGCCAAACAGAAATATGCAGATTACTACAATGGTCGGCATGCTATTCTCAAGAACTATGCCATGCAAGAAAGCCGAAGCAATCAAAAGCTTATCTTCAATTTCCCTCGTAAGTTCGTAGATAACGAAGTGGGTTATCTGCTCGGTAAGCCAGTAAACTATGTGTCCAAGTCAGATCAGGACGCAGCTATACATAATATAGATGTACATATGAGTCATTGGGACAAGGAGCATAATCTACAGCTTCGGAAACAATCCGAAATCTTTGGCGAGAGCTTTGAATTAAACTATATCGATTCGGATGGTCAGTTCTCATCCACAGTATTATCTCCTTTGAATGCGTTTGTGTTGGAGGACGGAACAGCAGAAAGAAACGTATTGCTTGGCTTACATAAATTTACCCGTCGATTCGATAAGCAAGTATATTTGGACGTGTATACTGATCATGAAATTCTACACTATACAATCGGCAGCGATGAGAAGAACAATCAGAGTAAGCAAAACCAAGCACCTGAATTAAAATATATCGGCAAACATAATCACATCTTTGGAAGAGTCCCGCTTATCTCCTGTCCAGCCAATACGGAGAGAAAAAGTGGCTTCCAAGATGTGATTTCTTTATTTGATGCCTATAACGCTTTGAACTCTGATTTGGTCAATGAAATCGCAGATCATCGCAACGCCTATCTCGTGATTGAGAATGCCAAGCTGGAGGCCGAGGACTTATTAAATATGAAGAAGATGGGCATTATTCAGGTTCCGGCTGGAGGAAAGGTAAGTTGGCTTACGAAGGAGATTAATGATTCTTTTGTAAAAAATGAGTTGGACAATATTGAACGCAAAATCTTCGACATGATGGATCAAGTCAACTTTAATGAAAACTGGGCCAGCAATACGTCTTCCTTGGCGCTGAGAAATAAGCTGCTGAATTTGGAGAATCGAGTGGCAATGAGGGAAGCTTTGATGGAAAAGGCAATCAAGCAGCGTCTACGAAATTTCTTTACATTCCTGCATATCAAAGAAGGCGTTCAATATGATTATCGGGATATCGCCGTGAAGTTTACTCGTAACTTGCCGACAGACTTGGTGGGGATGGCTGATGTGATCGTTAAATTGCAGCAAGTGGTCTCACAGGAAACATTGCTAACACTGTTACCGTTTGTCGAGAATCCCAAGCTGGAATTCAATAAATTTCATGCGGAGCAGCAACGATTAGTTGGTACGGATAAGGAGAAATCGAATGCAGAATAAAAATAGGATTAAGCGGTTGGTTAAGAATAGTTGTGCGTGTTATCTCGGAGCGAAGCACGGTATCCCAAACTATTGCTGTTTACAGGATGGTCTATGTGCGTTTTTCGCTCAAGATGATTCTCTTCCCCGTTGTACCTATTTTGAAAATGGAGTTTTGCCAATGGATGAGAAGCTGGAGCGAGAATATAAGTCTGAGCGGAATGTAGAATCTGAATTTAAAACAGCGCAACCGAGGGTGAACTGTACACGTTGTGGAGGAACATTTTGGGCAAATTCGAATCGGCAGAAATGTTGTGAGAAGTGTAGAGGTAAAGCGAGAAAAGAAAATATCAGGATACGTGTTCGGAAGTTCAGACAAAAAGACGGCTCGATGTAACGCTTTAGAGGTGGGAAAAGCCCTATAAACAAAGGGTTAAAATTAGGCAAAAATGAGGAGTGGGCATGCTTGTACCTTTTCGTCACTTTTGCGTTTTCTAATGCGTTACATGATTGTCTTGGGCATGATATTCAATATGATACAGTTTCAGCATACATATACGTTTCTGAAGTTTAGGCAAACAAGAGGCTTGATGTAACGCTTTAGGCTGTCAAAAATCCAAATGAAATAAGGGTTAAAAATAGGCAAAAGTGGGGAGTTGGTATGTTTGTACCTTTTCCTCGTTTTTGTGATTTCTAAAGCGTAACAAATCTTGTCCTGAGCATGACATTAAAAGGCTCCATACATATATAAGCGTGTTCGGTTCTGCGTAGTCGAATGGGCAATAAAGGAGATTATCTAAAATGAATTTAGAACAAATGAAGCAGTTGATTGAAGAAAACCAAACCAAAGAGGAATGGCAAATGTATCTTCAGGGTTTGAATCCGTATAGCGTGGAGGGGATGGAGCAATATATCCAATCTAATCAGCAAGCAAAAAGTTGGTTCGATAGCACGGTGGACAAACGATCCGCTAAATCGCTGGAAACGTGGAGAGCCAATCATCTGGAAAGTGCAGTGGATGCTGAGATCAAGAAGCGATTCCCGGCGAAGGATGAAAAAGAAATTGAAGTCGAAAAGCTACGAGCCGAAGTCGAAAATATGAAGCTGGAGAAGCAGCGTGAACGGTTAACCAGCCAAGCGATCAAAATTGCATCCGAAAAGAAACTTCCACTCCCGTTAGTGGATTTTTTTGTTGGTACAGATGAAGAAGCGACGACAGCGAATTTAGCTATGTTGGAACAATCGCTGCAATTGGCTATACAACAGCAAGTCGAGCAACGACTCAAAGGAGATGGCTATACACCTCCGGCTGGTTCAACAGGTAGCACATTTACATTGGATTCGATTAAAGGGATGTCCCAAAACGAGATTAATCAGCATTGGGATCAAGTCAAACAAGCATTACAAAACAAATAATAATAAACGAAAAGGACAAGGTGAAAAGATATGACAGTACAGAATTTTATTCCAACAATTTGGAGCGCACGTTTAAATGAAAGCCTGAAAAAGAATTTGGTGTATGGGAGCGTGGTCAACACCGATTATGAAGGTGAGATTCAAGGGCAAGGCTCAACGGTAAAAATTAATTCGATTGGGGCAGTAAGCATTGGCAATTATGATAAGGTGGCAGGAATCGGTAATCCACAGGAACTGGATGCTACACAAAAAACATTGGTGATTGATCAGGCCAAATATTTCAATTTTCAAGTGGATGATGTAGATGCTGCTCAAGCGAATGTAAATCTACTCGATGGTGGAATCGTGGAAGCCTCGTATGGACTGGCCAATGTAGTGGATCAGTATCTTGCTGGATTTTACACAGAGGTCAAAGCTGAGAATACGATGGGCAATGATACAACGCCTGTAATTCCAACGAAAGATACAGCCTATGATATGCTGATTGATCTTGGCGTGCTGCTGGACGAAAACAATGTACCGGAAAGCGAACGGTTTGTGGTGGTTCCTGCATGGTACTATGGCTTGCTACTGAAAGATGCTCGTTTCACCAAAGACTCAAATATTATTCGCACAGGCTATGTGGGAGATATTGATAGCATGACCGTTTATAAATCCAACAATGTGCCAAATACAGGAGGAGCCAAGTATAAAATCATCGCAGGTCATAAGAGTGCCATTTCGTTTGCTGGGCAGGTGGATTCAGTGGAGGCGTTCAGACCAGAGAAACAATTTTCAGATGCAGTGAAAGGGTTGCAAGTGTTTGGAGCCAAGTGTATCAAGCCAGAAGCTCTCGCTGTACTTACAGCCAATAAGTCCTAATTGAAAATGTATGATTATGAGAACACATTATAATAGAAGAAACACGTTCGGGGTGTCCGTTTTGGATGCCCTATTTTATTTTTTGGAGGGTGATAAGATGTGGTTTTTGAATCAAGAAACAGGCTGCACATGGGAAGTCACGGATCAGGAGCTGTTGCTGCGTTTACAGGTTAATGATCATTATGAGCAAGTGGATGAGCCTAAACCAGATGAGACTGAGCAAGATTTACCCCAAACGAAAGTTCAAACTGTCAAGAATATGAAGCGTACCGAGAAGGCACAGGTAAAGGAGGAACAGGAGACAGTACATGAGTGAGCAAATGGATTTGATGAAACGATTATTAAGTATGGAGCCAACAGATATATCTAAAGACGATATCTTGATTCATTACTTAAACAAAGCCAAGGGTAATATTCTAGGCTATTGTAATGTGGCAACACTCCCTGTGGAATACGATCATGTTATGGTCGATTATGCTGTGTATCTCTATAAAAATAGGGATTCGGTTGGACTTATAACTAAGCAGGAAGGTGAACGCTCAGCTACCTATGAAATAGGCATTCCGGCAAGTATTCGACTTACTCTTCCTCTGCCTAAAATCAAGGTCGGAACAGATTAATGTTCTACGATACGAAGCTGGAAATTTTAGATGCTACTCATTTCAACCCTGTTCTGTCAGTGATGGCAGATGTACAACCTTATCGCAAAAGCTTTTCATTTGAAGATAGTTACACCTTGGAGACAATATATCGAGCTTTCTGTCCACTGGAATCCTTATTGCAATTAAACGGCTATGTCCAATTTGCTAAGGATGTCTTTATTATTTTGGATATGAAGGAATGGAATGATTATGTGGAGTTGTACCTGTATCGCTGCAAGCCAGATTTTGGTTTGGAGGTGGAGGAGTGACAAGGAGCTTAGAGCCGATGATGGATTTCTTTCTTCGAGAAAAAGGTGAGCTTGTACATATCAACGGTGTAAGACAGCTTGCTCTGATCCGGGATGCGACAAATACCATTCAAATGACCGATGAAAAAATCATTCGGGCAGCGACACCCTTACATACAGGAGATATCGTAGACTATCGCTATGAACGATATTTAATTACCAGTCAGGTGGATCAAAATGAAAAGTCTTGTCGAGGCAGGATACGAAAATGTAATCAATGGTTGGCTTTAAACTGGAATGGACAGGTGAAATGGTTTGATTCTGTGGTAGAAGCCAGAACGTTTTCAACGGAAACAGGTAAAGTTATCTCCATGCCAGAGGGAAATATTCTGGTTAGTCTACAAGACAATGCAGACACGCGAAACATCGCATTAAGCCAACGATTCTATATGACACATCAGCCTTTTAAAATAGTTGGAATAAATCATACATTGAATGGCATCATCCAGCTAAGCTGTACATTAGATAGCATAAATACAGCTTATGATGACGTGGAACATAACATCGCTGACAGATGGAAGTACGAGATTACTCATACATATGCATTACATATTCATCAGGGAACGATAACTCATGTGCTGCTCAACGAAACAATACCGTTGAATGTGACCGCTACGGATAATGGGAATGAGGTAACCAATCCGGCGATCACCTATGTATCCAGTGATCCAAGTATGGTTAGTGTAGACCAGCAAGGTCAGGTTATGGGCATCGCTTTGGGACAAGCAAGTATTACTGCAAAACTAACGTATCATCCGACAGTGCTGAGCACCATTGAAATGAGAGTCGTCGAAACAGGAACGCATATCTATTCGATAGCCATTACTGGCAATCCCATGCTCAAAACAGGCCAAAGCTCCTCATACGTCAGTCATATCTATGATCATGGAGTGGAAGTGTTTGACCAGTCGGTGGAGTGGAGCCTACGAAATCAAGATGATTCGACTCCTACTAAGGGGAGCATAACAGCGAGTACAGGAAATAGCGTGGCGGTGAAAGCCGGAAGCAGTAGTGGGTCTAGCAACAAAGCATTAATATTAACAGCCACCTTAGTAAGCGATCCTAGCATGACCATAGAAAAGACCATTAGCCTTAAAAATTTATTCTGAGCTTTATATCTACCGGCTTGCCTTAGGGGTGAGCCATTTTTTATTTCAAAGGAGCCACATACATATGCAACGAAAATCCATCGACTACCTACTCAGTCTGAGCCTACTGAAGCAATTGAGATCACAAAATGTCATTACAGAAGAAGAATTTATAGCCATTGACCAGCTTAATAAAAAATCTTTCAAGTAGCTATAACATGGGCAGAAATGGACTTGATGATGTGCCGCAAGCATTATACCATGTGACCGTATAAAGAAGATATCGAAGGGAGAAATACCTATGGCCCAAGCCGCAACCGCAAAAAAAGTCGTGATCGTTCCCGTGAAAACATTGGACATCGTAGAGGGAATTCAATCGATTCAAAGGAAGAAAGTCGCTGCCTATTGCCGGGTTAGTACCGATTCCGAGGAGCAAAAGGAAAGCTACACCAATCAGGTCAATCATTATACCCAATACATTCAAAACAACTTGGAATGGGAAATGGCGGATATTTATGCCGATGAAGGGATCACCGGAACCAGCACCAAAAATAGAACGCAATTTAATCGAATGATACAGGATGCTCGAAACGGTAAACTGGATCTCATACTGGTCAAGTCGATTTCGAGGTTTGCTAGGAATACACTGGATTTATTGAAATATGTACGGGAACTCAAAAGTCTCGGAGTCGCTGTATTCTTTGAACGGGAGAATATTAATACACTGGATACCACAGGCGAAGTATTGCTGACCATCCTGAGTTCCCTTGCCCAAGATGAGAGTCGGAATATTTCTGAAAATAGTCGATGGGGCATATTACGTGGCTTCCAAAACGGCAAAGTCTTCTGCAACACGACTCGCTTCCTTGGCTACGATAAGGACGAGCAGGGTGAACTGGTGATTAACGAGTCGGAAGCGGAGATTGTACGCAGAATATACGAGGAGTATTTGGATGGCAAAAGCTATCAGGCGATTGCTAGAGGATTGATGCGAGATCACATTAAAACAGTCACGGGTGGCGATACTTGGTGGGATTCCTCGATTACCTTAATTCTAACCAATGAGAAATATTACGGAGCTTTGCTTCAGCAAAAGACGGTGACTGTAGATTTTCTAACGCACAAACGAATAAGGAATAAAGGACAGGAGCAGCAATATTTAATTGAAAACAACCACGAACCGATTGTATCCAAGGAACTATTTGAAGCGGTGCAAAAGGAAAAGGAACGGAGAGCCAAGCTGAAAGGGAGCGTGATGGGGGAGAGTAAAAGATACTCCAGTAAATATGCACTCAGTAGCAAAGTATATTGTGGATGCTGCGGGGCCATTTTTAAACGCCGAACCTGGAACAGCAATAATCCATCCAAAAAAGTAGTATGGCAATGCAAAACGTATGTCAATGAAGGTAAAGCAGCCTGTGATGCCAAATCGGTTGATGAACCAGTTTTACATTCCGCGTTTGTACGATTGTTCAATCGGATGTATGAGAATAAGAAAGGATTCATGAAGACGTTGAAAGCCAATATTGAATCGGCACTTTCCAGCAGAGTAGAGCAAACATCGTTATTGGACATCGAAGGACAGATGCAACAATTGAAATCCGACTTGAAGGAATTAGTGAATCTCAAGCTACGGAATCAGATTGATGAGATTGTATATGATGAAGAAACGAACAGACTTTCCAATGAACTCAACGAGCTACGACAACAGAAGCTGACACTCGAGGAAGAGAATGAGCAGCAAGCAAAAATCAAGGAGCGTGTTGATGAAATTATCCAAGTTTTAGACACACGGCAAAATATATTGGAACAATTTGATGATAACCTATTTAATGCGTTGGTGGAGAAGATCACGATTCTCTCACCAGCGCATTTTGTTTTTACCATGAAAAGTGGAATGGACATAGATGAAATATTGGACTAAAAAAATCATAAACTAAAGTGATCAAAAGCTAGCGAATAGCTGTGGGTTGTATGACGGGAAGGATCAATCGAATCCCGTCTTTCACTCCTTCCATATAGATGGATTGTTTGTGTTGGCTTAACTGATAGCCTATGGCTTCTTCCCATTCAGATAGCAGATGTTGAATATCCTCGTTTTGATTCATTTTGAAATGATCCATTTGAGTGAATAGATTGTTGTCCTCTGTTGAACATGAAGCCTGTTGTTCATTAGCGAGTTCTAATTGATAGAATCGTTGGCGTAATGCTTCTTGAAACCAATCTGGCCAATTTGACATTGTGTGCTTTCCCTCCCGTGGTTGAAGTGTGTGTATGTTAACTCTGATGGGGAGGGATGGCAAGTTATTGTTTTAGTTTAGGCGATTGGGACTGTTTCTTCCTCCTTTGAGCTTGGGCAAGCCAAAAAGCTCATTCCTCACTTAAAGGTTCAAGTTTAGAATAAGCTTTTGAAAGTTTATCAAGTGTTCTTATTAAGTTTTTTATCGTTTGGTTGTATTGAATGATTCCTTGTTATAAAAAGTAAACTCATATTTTTTAAATGGCCATCAGAAAATTAGTTTTGGGTTTTTATAACACCAGTCTGGGTCATAGGGTTGGGATTTTAATTTCTGCATGTCCTCCCAACTGTAAACCCAATCATAATCTGCAACCCAGAAGTAATCATCTGGGTTTAAATTGAGGTATTCATAAATGAACCGGAATACTAACTCTTCAACACCATAAACATCCTCAATACATCCTACTTGGTAAAGTTTATTTTTAGAATCTAGGCCTACATCCTCGTTATAGTAAAAATTAAGATTTGGATTATCCGTTGAATCCACATAAAAAATAAACGAATAATTATTTTCTCGTACCATTTTATCATTGATATTCAATGTTGTAGAAAGAAGTTGTCCATTATTCCCAAAATTTTTACTGTTATGAAAGTTCATCATTACATCTGCATGAAAAGTAGAAATAATTGAATCAGCTAAAAGTCGCTCAGGCGAATATTTTTTTTGACTCATTAATATATAGGCTGACGTTCCCATCCTACTTTAAAACCTCCTTCAACGCATCTAATGAGTTAACAATAGTAACTCCTTTAGATTTAATGTTTTCTAGCATTATTTTGTGTTCAGGTCTTAGATTAGTCATAGGCTTATCGATATACAAAATAACATTTTTCTTATCGGGATTAAAGAAATAATCTTGATTTGTATGAGTCAACTTATTAAATTGGTCGTCCTTTACCGCTTTAATTGATGCTTTGACTTCGATAATCGCCTCTTTTGTAACTACATCTAAGTCACCAGCAGCTTCACCATTATCTTTTAAAACCTTCTGTCCAAACCCTGTTACTTCTTTTTCTTTTCGTACAAAATCTGCAACCTTTGCCTCAGTTGCTTTACCAACGTTTGAACTATTTAAAGCATTATCAATATCCCGATTAATATTTTTCGGATGTTGGTCAACCCAAGTTAATTCATTACCAGCAGGGTTTGTATATTTCGTTTTATTTCCACTCTTGACTACACTACCAACATTAGAAGCTTTTGGCGTACCTTCAGGAGGCTTGCTCGAATTCGGTAGTTTAGGCGACTCTTTAGGTCTGCTAAAATTTGCCTCATTATAAATCGGCGAATCATTGAACTCATCAATCGGCTTGCTTACACCTGGGCCACCTTTTGGGTTGGGTTTTACAGGCGGGTTCTCTACAATAGGTGGCTCGCTTGTTCTGGAATAAAATCCGCCAGATCTACCTGTACCTGTTCTGGCTCCTAAAAATCCATAAAACGCTTCTTCGGGTAAATCTTCTAAGCCTGTTCTCTCGGCGAAATCCCCCAATCCTTGCCCAATTACCCCTTGATTATAACGTTTTATTAAGGCATTCAACTTTTCGTTGTCCAATTCTAAGACATTAGCTGGGTCTACACCCATGGATCTCAAGGCGGGTTTTAACGTCTCAAGGGTTCGTATATCGAATCTTTTTGTTCGTTTGGTATTAGCAATTCGTTGTATAGCTGCTATTTTATTTGGATCTGTTAATTGTTCCAGATGAATTTTTCCTTGCATTGCTATTTCTGTTTGTAACGCTTGTTGGGCTTGCTTCATTTTAGCTTCATTCTGCCACCAGTTGCCTGCAAAATAATCATCTTGATTCCAAAATGAAGTATACTTATTAATTTGCTTTTCTCTCCATAGACGTTGTTTTTCTACATTATCTCGGAGCCATTTCTCCTGAATGTTTTTAGGAACTTGTTGATAGGCATGAGCCATAGCATTTGATTCTTTCAGTAGGTTCTGCACCAGTTCCAATGGTCCACCGGAATCTGCCACATGACGTGCACTCGTATACACTTTCCCCAGAATCCACTTGCTATAGTAAGCTTGTTTGGCTTGTTCATGTTCGTATTGACTGATTAGTCCTTGGAGTGCTAAACCAGCCAAGTGTTTGAGCGGGTGCAACCCCGTTTCTTTACTGCCTCCAACCGTTGGCGTTCCCTTGCTACGAATAGGGATGGCTCCAGTTGCTTGTAACACGGTTGCCGCCACTTTACCTGCTGGCCCACCAACAGTATTCAACATCACACTGGCTACGTTCCCAACTACGGGAATGGAGCCTAATAGCTTGGACACCGTACCCATCAAGGCATTCGCCTGTTTAAGCTCTGCTGGACTGGTGACTTTTGCTTTTGGGGTAGAGGTTTGGCTGCTCGATGATGTCTTAGCTGCTGATGGAGCTTGTGCGGCCTCATATGCTTTTATGCTCATCAATGGCGGCTCAGGCACAGGAGGGAGGTCGGCTACAAAAACGGGCGCCTTCACCGAACCTTCCTGATAAATCACTGGAGCCTTGGTATCCGTCTCACCATCCAGCACTATGCTGCTGACCCCGCCTTTCAGATACAGCGCCGTCCCAGCTTCGAGCGAAAGTTCCTCACCTGCATCAAGCTTAACGTGACTACCCTGAATCTGCACATTCCCTGGACTGTCGATGGTAATGCCGTTACCTTCATGAAGTGTAATGGAAAATTCACCGGAGGTGGATAGAGTCAGTTCTTGCTCAGACATTTCTACGCCGCTACCTTGCACATGTTGCCAAACCTTCACATTCGGCTGTCCATTTGCGTGGCGTTGTTGTCGTAGCGAATCCGTCACATAGGCATCCTGTTCGCGGTGTGTAGGCAGATACAGTTCTACTTGTTCCCCGATCTCAGGCATATCGTACCAACCGCTATGTTCTTCGGCTACATATCGAGTCGCTACAGGAAACCAACAGGCTTTGGCAGGATCTTGCTTCGGGTCGATGTCCAGTTGAAGCTGCACAAAATCCTGCTGTACCTTCAGCACCGTTCCTGTCAGCGAAATTCCGGTGGCCTGATCGTTTTCATACCGGGCATAGCGAATATTCTGTTCCGCTTGGAGATCATAACGGGTACGCAGTAAGCCATCCTCTAACCGTGTCACTGCCCGAACCACGACCAGTTCTTTGCCTTGTCCAATGGGTAACGTAATGAGGTCGCCAAGCGCATAGTATTGCAGACTTTCAATCATATAGGTGACATACGAGCCAGCACGTTCTCCCGGCTTTTCCGCATCCAATTCATGAAACGTTTTCCGTACCCGATAAAATACATCCCGTTCCACCTTGTACTGTTTGCCTTCAGGCATCCCGAAAAAAACTTTGGGCGAGGCAGCGGTTACCTCTGGCACAAGTACGGAACCAAAGCGAGAAGCGAGACGTTTTAAAAACGCCCAATCGGTCTCCTCATATTGTAAAACAAATGTCTCCAGTTTGGCATAATTAGTTACGGTATCAATGGCATCTCCATACTCATATTTACGAACCATCGAGGTGACCAGATCATCATAAGTGCGGTGAATATCCTGATAGGAACGTTTTTTCAGCTTGATATCCATTTGGTAGGAATGGGAAGCGGCCTCCAGTTCAAAGGTGTATACTCCACGTGTGCAATTCACAGACATTTGCGTAACGATCCCGTGAAACAGTCTTCTCAGCGATTGTCTCTGATCATCCAACTGACGAATCACAATCGGCTCTTGCTCCATATTTTGTCCGATGCATGCGGCTCCCTGTTCTTCGGAGAGCATACCACGGACATGTAAATAGGCATGATCGTTGATGGTGCGTGTTATTTGAAGGTATTCAATGTGTTGTGGCTGAAAGGGTCCATAAAAGCGTAGGCTTTCATACCCGATCCCATCTGATAATACACTCAAGTGAGTTCATGTCTCCTTTCTAGATGTGATGGCTGTTTACAAAAGTAAAGTGCAGCATTTTTAATTCGGGTCTGAATAATAGAAGAAATGGATGAATACAACTTTGAGTCAAGACCCATATGTATCACTGAGTTTGTTGGGTACAAAACGTTCTTATGCAGATACAGATGTTCCGAGTAAGCTTTCATTCAAGGTACAAAAGGGTAAGAGGTGATATTTATTAAACAGTCCAGCATATGTATTTATCGGTTAAAAGAGAGATTAACTTTACAGAATGGCCCATTGGTTGGGGTATTTACTATGTGTAATACTGGAAGCTGGAGGTGTGAGAGGGAAGGAAGCTGGCAGTAATTTTGAGCAATTGCTTTTCAAAGTGAGGAACGGGGCTGATTTCATCGTGATTATGGATTCGGGTAGAAAAGGGGGTGTTGTGAGAAGGAGTGGCTTTTGATAGTATAGGTAATATATATAATAAAAAGAAATATATCCCTTTCGTTGTCTCGACACATGTGGAGTGCTGTTCACTATTGGTCAGGAAAGACTAATAGTTAAGGTGTATTGGCGTATACAGCAACGGAGCAACAATTGTCATTACAGGTAGAGACTTATAGAGGCGGTTGTATCGCTCTCCCGCAAAACACATGATACCAATAAGGTAGATATGATTAAGAATGCCTTAAAGCATTTTTAAGTAATTTAATCACACCTCATGAAGTTTCTAAAGTATTGGCTAAAATCGTAACGGATGGTGTAGAAGAATCGGATAAAATTTTTTCGGTATATGACCCGACTTGTGGATCTGGGTCATTGCTGTTAACGGTTCAAGGTGAGTTGCCTGGTGGAGATAAACCCGGGGCGATTAAATTTTTTGGTCAGGAAAAAAATACGACAACATACAACTTGGCTCGTATGAATCTGATGATGCATGGTGTTTCATTTAATAACATAACACTGTCTAATGCTGACACCCTTGAAAGCGATTGGCCTGATGGACCAGATGCCCAAGGAATTGACAACCCACGCTCATTTGATGCCGTAGTTGCGAATCCTCCTTATTCTGCTCATTGGGACAATAGCGAAACGAAACTCAAAGATCCACGTTTTAGGGAATATGGTAAACTCGCCCCTCGAACTAAGGCGGATTATGCATTTATTTTACACAGCTTGTATCATCTGGATGATACTGGAACAATGGCGATTGTATTACCGCATGGTGTCTTGTTCCGTGGTGCAGCAGAAGGTGCGATTCGCCAAACGATAATTGAGAAAAACTATCTTGATACAGTTATAGGGTTACCTGCCAACTTGTTTTACGGCGTATCCATCCCAACTACGATTTTAGTATTCAAGAAAAATCGTAAAACAAAAGACATCTTGTTTATCGATGCAAGCAATGAATTTGAAAAAGGTAAAAATCAAAACAAACTTACTGATAAAAACATCAATAAGATTATCGAAACGTACCGAAATCGTGTAGATGTTGATAAATATGCTCACGTGGCATCACTTGAAGAAATCAAAGAAAACGAGTTTAACTTAAATATTCCTCGCTACGTGGATACGTTTGAAGAAGAGCAAGTCATTGACCTTGCCGAAGTGAGTAAGCTTTTAGAACAAGATAAACAAGAAATCGCTGAACTTGAAGCCAAAATCAATGAACAGCTGAAAATTTTGGGTATTCATGTGTAGAAATTGACGAAAAGGGTCAAGGATATTATTCCTCGGCTCTTTTTTAAGCCATTCGCTTGGGAACGGCGTAAGCTAGGGGAAGTTATTGAATATTTTGGCTTTGGTGGACAAACGAGTTGGTAAAAAAAAGAATATTAAACATGTCTGATAAGATAAAATTAAAACATCCAGCCGTGCAGTATTTCTATGAACTGCGGCGCAGTACGTTATAGAAGATGGCAAGGAGGGGCGGCGCTCTTCCTTTTTTTGCGAGTCTTTTGGGGAGTCTGCTCCTCTCTTGGGTATGATATACTCATTTAGATGTCTATGCTTAACATATACTGCCGTTTGAACTACGTTGCTTAAACATGTTATATGTGAAGAAGAAGCAAGGACATGAACAGGTTAGCTTTACCATTTTGGGACCAAAGATTTGTCCTGGTATTTATAGAGGAGTTTTTGATATGACGAATAATTTTTGGCGTGATTTGCCACGACCCTTTTTTATACTGGCACCGATGGAAGATGTGACGGATGTTGTGTTTCGCCATGTCGTAAGTGAAGCAGCCAGACCGGATGTGTTTTTTACGGAGTTTGCGAATACAGAGAGTTATTGTCACCCGGAGGGGAACAAAAGTGTACGCGGGCGTTTGAATTTTACAGAGGATGAACAACCCATGGTGGCCCATATCTGGGGAGATAAGCCGGAATATTTTCGTGAAATGAGCATCGGTATGGCGAAAGAAGGCTTCAAAGGCATCGATATTAATATGGGTTGTCCTGTAGCGAATGTAGCCGAGAATGGGAAGGGAAGCGGCCTGATCTGCCGTCCCGAAATCGCAGCGGATATCATTCAGGCCACCAAAGCCGGGGGACTGCCCGTCAGTGTAAAAACAAGGCTCGGTTTCACTACCGTAGACGAATGGCGCGACTGGTTGACCCATATTTTGAAACAAGACATTGTGAATTTGTCCATTCATCTGCGGACAAGAGAGGAAATGAGCAAAGTAGACGCTCACTGGGAACTGATTCCGGAGATTAAGAAACTTCGTGATGAGGTGGCACCAGATACACTGCTGACCATTAACGGAGATATTCCGGACCGTCAGACCGGCTTGAAGCTCGCTGAGCAATATGGAGTGGATGGCATTATGATTGGGCGTGGTATTTTCCAGAATCCATTTGCGTTTGAGAAGGAGCCGAAGGAACACAGCAGTGAGGAATTGCTTGAACTGCTGCGGCTTCATCTAGATCTCCATGATCATTATTCAGCGCAGGAGCCACGTTCGTTCAGCCCTCTCGCCCGCTTCTTCAAAATATATGTCCGTGGATTCCGAGGGGCAAGTGAACTCAGAAAAAGCTTAATGAACGCCAAATCAACAAGTGAAGCGCGTACATTGCTTGATGAGTTTGGAAGCAAGGATCATGATGAGGTAGAGGAACGTGGAAATTAAATTGCCAAGTTGGGGGACGGGTTGTTAGTAGGCATTGAAAACATAGGAGGATATATGTCCTGGAGTAAATTGAAGCAACAACTGGAGAGCTTCCTCTGTCCTGCGTTAGACGGAAGGGTCGAATACCGGGCAACCTGTTACCGTTATTTACCTGATAAATCTGGGAATTGTTATATTGCCGTAGATAAAAAGAACGTACTCAATATGAGTGATATGACTAGCCCAATCAGATGGTATCAGACGGAGTTGGAAATCAAGAATGATCCAGATATCCAAGTTCCTATCAGCAATGAAGAAATTGAAGCGATCAGAAAAGATACCAAGGGAACCGTTCCGGAGGATCGTCTAAAAGTAATAGCAAGAAGTAGAAGAATATCAGAACATGCAAAGGAGCTTTTGTCAGCACAGGCCTCATTAAGCAAGGGAAAGTATGTCTGGGGTATAGAGGACTATTTGCCAATATCCCAGTATTAAACTGAAGTTCATGTGAACACGCTTATTCAGGACATTGCTGACAACTGGGTGACCTTAAGTCATAATAGCAAGTTCCATGCAATCTTTGCTACAAGCAGCATCCCAGAGGCAATCCGATATTATCGAATGATGAAACAAGCCATGCCCACATTAAGTAGTAAGGGAGGGCTAAATAATGTTTCATTTACATGAAGAGATGGAGCAGTATCATGCAAGGCTGGAACAGACCGAAGGACAGTATGTGCGAGGAGGAACTGACATTGAAGCTCCCGGCATGGTTTAAAGGCGTAATTCAGCATAGGCTGGATGATGTTTGCGCCCGCATCATACGCTATCCTGAGATTAGTAAGTTACGTAAGGAAGAGAGTTTAGCATTTCAGAAGCTAATTTCTGATATGGATATTGTGAACAGACCTGAGTTCTCCGAGTGGGAGGATAAGCATCATTACAAGCAAGCACTGGAGAATGAAGCTCTATATTGGCAGGGCTTGAAGGACGGCGCGCAGCTTGCACATGTTGTGTCAGGAATGATGATTTATGATGAACAAGAGGAAGATGAATAATACGATATTTTAGTACAGTCGGAACTTGGGAATCGCCATGTGCGTTCTATGTATTCCAGCGTGAGAACGTTATTCTCTTTATAAATAATCACTAAATAATACCATCAAATACAAAAGAATTGTTCATTCTTAAGGTTATTTTCTTATTGGAGCCCCAGTCCCAATAGAATTGATTTTCGTTAAAGTTGTATTTTACTTTTAAACGGTTAAAGTTCAAGGATTGCGAAAGTTCCTTGCGAATCAAGTCTAGATGAGATTCCTTTATCCATGTATGCCAATAGGACGGAACAAGATGAGAATGCGAATACAGTGATTGTAGGAATGAATCCGGGAGCATCAATTCATAGGCCAACTGTTGATAAGAATAAATTTCGTCGTTCTTGTTTGAACTAATGATAAGAGCATAATTAAAATAAAAACAGAACCCGACTTGTCCGTTGAGTGTTTCAGATTTATAACTTTGATTGAATTGCTGAACTAACAGTTGTCTTATTTGTTCTTTAATAAATGAGTCTGGTCTGGCATTGAGAATTTGTTCACTGACTGTAAGCTCTGGCATTGCAACCTCCTTAATAGCCCTATATACAGAACGTATGTTCTTGTTTATGGGGCTATTATATCATTATTCAATCATAAAGAATACCTATTTTTTCCTACCTGTTAATTTTTTTGTAATACTAGCAGTGTCCAAGATAGAGTAGCCTCTTGCAGCAATCTCTATGTCCTGAAGTTTCTCATCTATATATTCTTTTGTGATAATGACATCATCAGTTGAAAAAATTGCAGCCACTTGTTTATAAAAAACATCAGGTGATTTTTCAATCTTATTCTTGTTGTGGATGAACTGATCGTATAAATAGGCAAGATCTTTAGTATTAATGAATACTGGCTTTGTAAGATGACCCATTGCAATTTCTTGACGTATAAAATTTGCCATAGCTTGTGCTTGGCGATCTCTAAATTTATTGCTAACAAAGATATGGGAAGTTATTTCTCTTGAACTACAATAGCTTGAAATTTCTATCATTCTATTCAATGAATTAATATAATGAAGACCCTTTCGATTTTCGGAAGAACCTAATTTGTACCCTGATTTTTCTAATGTGAATTTGCAATCATAACTAAACCCATGTTTGACCTCGAAAGACATAGTCCTCATATCTTCTTTATACTGAATGGCAAAAATTCCTTCAGGTACAGTATGACCAGTATATTCTTTGCCCCACTTCTCAGAGTTAGGGAACAGGTGCTTGATAATTGTAAATACTTCATCTTCAAGCATATCCTCATCATATACATCTTTAAGCTCGGCTGTCTTACCACCGATGTAAGAGAGATTTTTTGTGGCCTTCATAGCAGCGGTAATAACCTGATGATGGATACGTTTTTCTAAATCATTCAAATAATCTACCATTAAATTAGGAAATTGAGATTTTTCTTGGTGAACATATACATCACCAAATGTTACTTGCTCAATAGTCTCAAGGGCATAACGATCACTTGTCTGTTTATCGATTCCATAACATACGATAATCGTTGGAATCAGTTTTCTTTCGATCCATTCCAGAGTTTTTCTAGTGAGCAGACTATCTGTAACTAATACTTGATAAGGTCGATTGTTGTAAATGAATCGTTTAAAAGTAAATTGGTTATTTCTAAATTTCTGTTTGGACAATTTTGGGGTATTGCAATGTTCATGTTGAGTAACAAATTCATCAATCAAGTGATGAACGTACTTCTCAATGTTTTCTTTGTTTGGACTCAACTCTTGCAAAGTAGTTTGGTTGATTGGCTCGTCACACTCAGGGCATTTCAGCGTTCCCTTTTCTTCAACTTTTTCGAAAACCAGTTCACCATCCGAGGTGTTAAAGGAGCAATGTGAACAGTAAAAAATAGTTTCATCAATTAAATCAATTAACTGAGAGGAGTGTAACTCTGTGAATATACTTCTATGCTCATTAGTTAATTGGTTAGTGTTGGCCAATCTGAAAATTTGATCAACTTTGAACGCCTCTCCACCATCAAATTTGTTTTTTACAGGCTTATCAAGCGGGAAGCCGAATTTATTCAGGAATTTCTCTTTAATTCTCTTTTTAGCAGGATCAGTCAAACTACTGTCATTAAGTTTGAAAATAACATTTCCGTCCTCAAGTACAATTGAGCGAATTGTCTTTGAATGTTTTTCAGAACAAAAACCAATTTTTTGAATATCTTTAAGACTATATAGATCAATAATTCCTCTTCTAAATGCATCATTGACGCTGGGCCAGATATCACTGCCCTTAAGTTGCAGCGTAACATCAGGTGATTTAATCAGTAATGAATTAGAGAATGTAATCGACTCAATAGAAAAATCCTCGGGTTCTTCATTACTGACCGGAATGCCATCCCGAAAAAGTTGAACAATGTCATCTGTGTTATATTCGATGAAGGGGTCATTTTCCATTTTGCGTAAAGCAGTGTTAAATTGCTCGTCAAAGTATTGTTTTACGCCCCGAATATCAGTTTTCGCCGCCTTAATCTCCAGTGTTTGATTTTGAATATCTACAGCAAATAAAATCTGATCCCGATCCTTTATCCGTTTGTTCTGGTCATAGCCAGGCTTCTTTGAATCTTTTATCAGTTTATACAAAAGATAGATCGAATGTTTTTCGCCAACATCAGAATGTGCAACTACTCTATAATCACTGCTGTGACCTGAGTTTTTGTGCATGATATCTATAAGCATCGTTTGGTAAGCTAGATCACTGCTTAGTTTCTTTCTTATGTCGGGGAATTTTATATCAGCAACATAAAGATCACCAGAAGCCTTAGTTCTCCACTCATGAAGAACGAGAATTTCAAATAGCCAAGAAGGATTCGTATAGAATAAATGTATTAGTTTGACCATTGGCGACACGGAAGGAAAGGCATGTTGTGGCTCTTTATATCTAAAAACCTCTTCCACAGCTTTTTTCTTTCTTCGCAGAAAATCTTTTAAATACATAAAATTAAGGAAATCTGGGATTTCTTTTAGATTTTGTTTCCACCTTTGATCATTTTCAAAATCAGGTAGTTTAAAAATGGACTGTAATACCTCCATGTCTGTTAAACTAAGATTGGAAGTAAACATGGTCTTATCGGCTTCGGAATAAACTTCTAATATCCTTTCATGGTTGACAAGCAACTCATCCCAGTATGTTTCAGTAACATTTTTTGGCTCTTCGCTCTATTGGATGGGTAACGCCGTATAGAAATAGGTTCATAGTCAAGCTTGTTTCAGTAGATTCTTAAA